>NZ_AHBC01000011.1:0-9163 GCF_000236625.2 Halomonas sp. GFAJ-1 | reverse complement strand
TGAGGCGGCTCAAGGTAGCGAGCATGTCTTGATGGGTGATAACGCTCAGCTTGGCTGGACCGATGACGGTGTGCTGGTCAGTGCCGAAAGCTTAGCAACCAACATCGGTGGTAATGATGACGTCTTTGTTAACGCGGGCAACGTCACCTGGACCGGCGGTGTAGGCGATGACTCCTTAACGATCAGCGACGCCGACCAAGACAGCCAGCACGTACTGATGGGCGACAACGCCCAGCTTGGCTGGACCGATGACGGTGTGCTGGTCAGTGCCGAAAGCTTAGCAACTGACATTGGTGGTAATGATGACGTCTTTGTTAACGCGGGCAACGTCACCTGGATCGGCGGTGTAGGCGATGACTCCTTAACGATCAGCGACGCCGACCAAGACAGCCAGCACGTACTGATGGGTGATAACGCTCAGCTCGGCTGGACCGATGACGGTGTGCTGGTCAGTGCCGAAAGCTTAGCGACTGACATCGGTGGTAATGATGACGTCTTTGTTAACGCGGGCAACGTCACCTGGATTGGCGGTGTGGGTAATGACACCCTCGAAATCACCGACGCCGACCAAGACAGCCAGCACGTACTGATGGGTGATAACGGCCGAATCAACTGGCTAGATACGGGGTTGCTTAATCTCATTGAAAGCGTTACGCCTGAGGCAGGTGGCAACGACACCATAAGCGTTAATGCAGGCACCGTTCTTGCAATAGGTGGCAGTGGCAAGAACGAAATCTCAACAGGTCTGGGCAGTGATCGCATTATTGGTGATAACGGCCGTATTACGTTTGACGGCCAGGGGGAAGTTAAAAAGCTTACTTCAACTCATTTCGAATTTGGTGATGGTGACATCATCACCAGCGATGGAGGCGATAACTGGGTAATTGGTGGAAAAAGTAGCAACACCATTGACCTTGAAAGTGGTGATGGTGATAACAGTGTCATAGGCAACAATGGCCTCATCGAAGGTGAAAATAGTATTCGACGCCTATTGCAAAGTCTTGATGTTGTGGCTGCTACGGCTGGCAACAACAATATCGCTACAGGCTCTGGCCGTGATTATGTTATTGCAGGGATTGGTTCAAACATAACAAGCAATAAGGCCGGCGAGTCCATTGTTATCGGTGATGACGGTGTGATCGAGGCGGATGATGAAGGTCGCTACATCAGGGTGGCATCCGGTGACCCAAGCCTAGGCGCTAACAATGACCTTAACGGCGGCGCGGATCGCGACATACTCATCGGTGGCGCTGGTGATGACATCATCAGGGGGGGCGATGGAAACGATATTTTATTCGGTGACTTCGGGCGAGTCATCCGAACGGAGGATCGGCTCTTTGTTGATGCTAAACATCTGTATGAAGGTGGCAATGATAAAATCTATGCGGACGGTGGCAACAACATTGCGATAGGCGGCGCAGGTCAAGATCTCTTTGATGCCAACTTCGCTACTGACGCTTTCGTGGGTGACTACGGTTTTTTTGAAATTGAAATAAGTGCCCCTAACGAGCGCGAGCGCATTTTGCATTTTGAGACGGTCTCATACGGTCGCGTTGACTTGATTCGAGCCACACTTGAAGAGCTGTATACCACCAATAGGCATGACGATTTGGTAGAGGCAGAGCCTATTATCATAGCTCGGCCGCTTGGCTCGATGAACGTCATCGACACTGCTGCCACAATGGGGAGTGAAGCGAGGGGATTATCCAGCAGTATTGCAGATTTGATAGACACATGGATGGAGCGTCAGTCAGGAAGCTTACGTTCCAGTATCGCGAGTGCAACAGCGCTAGCAGCGACAGAAAGCCTGCGTAATGCTCCAGAGGCAGAAATAGCTGAGGTAACGGCTGGACAGTTAGCTGGTGGAGATAGCACTGAAGAGCCCCTGGAAATAGATAACCCTGCTCCAGACGACGAAATTATAGAAGAGACAGAGGATGATGGAACATTAACGGAAGCAATGGAAGCGACAGACGAGGAGTTATCTACAGATGAGGAGCTGCCAGAAAGCGATGTTGTGACAAGCGAAGAGCTTGATGGCCTTCCTGCAGGTTGGCTTGCCACAGTAAGTAGTGCTTCTGCCTTAGCGGTCGCTCATCAGCGGAACAAGACGAACGCAATAGATAGACTTGAAAAGCTACGTCGTGAGTCCGCTGCGCGAAATTGGAAAAAAATGACTAATCCGCAAAAGAATCAAGGTGGCGAATGACTGAGGCTGATGAAATACAGCGATGGTTAGAGCTTCAAGCTGATAGATTTGTCAGTTCGCACGTTCATTTGCATCTTGTAGAAGGCATCGCGCTATGGGAGCAGGAGGGGCAGTACCAACCCATAGCGCTGTGGCCAGCGCAAGCAGAAGGTGTAGGGCTACTTGATGTTGCCAGCCAATCGCTAGAGGCTGCGCAAGGCGCTGTTGTGGCAATAGACGAGGATAGATACGGTGTTGGTTATCCTATTTTAGATCGCTCACCTGAGGGAGGTGGCAAAGTAATAGGTGCCGTTGCGTTTCATGTCGCGTATCGGACACCAGCTCACTCGTCAAATAAGCGCTACCTCACTGCGTTTCTGTATCATTTGGAAGATTGTGCCTCGGGGTTAGAGTTGGCATGTCTTTCCAATGAGGCCCTAAAGGCTCATACCTCAACACGGCAGCAAAGCGAGTTTTTTTCGCTTTTGGCTGCTGTTTTAGAGCAGCCTACTTATGCGTCTGCAGCCTTACAGCTGACAACCAAGTTGTCATCGCTCATGCGCGCTGAGCGAGTGAGCTTAGGTTGGCGTTCAGGTGCGCGAACCAAGATTACTAGCATTTCTCATAGCGCTAATTTTAATCGAAAGATGAATCGCATACGTGCGACAGAAACATCAATGGACGAAGCGCTTGATCAACGATGCCCAGTCGTATGGCCAAGTGACCATGTGCTTGAAGGTGATGTGGCTGCCGTTAATCGTGCTCACTTTGCCCTGTCAGAGATGACAGATATTAGTAATGTGTTAACGATACCAGCCGTTGATCAAACGGGTGTTAAGGCGGCGCTAACTATTGAGAGAGAAAGCCCCTTTACACCAACTGAGATTGAAGCATTGAGCAGCGTGATGGCGTTGAGCGTGCGTGCGCTCGAAGAAAAGCGACGCAATGATCGCCCTTTAGTATTAAAGCTGCTGGTTGCCATACGTGGGCAGTTCGCTGCGTTGCTCGGCGCAGGACATCTTGGCTATAAACTAACTGCAATTAGCTTGGCTGCCCTTTTAGGCTATGCCTATTTCGCAACAGGCACGGCTTATGAAGCGGCAAATGCCACCTTGCTCAGTGAATCTCAGCACGTTATTTCAGCTCCGTTTCAGGGATATATTGATGCGGCTCAGGCACGTGCCGGTGACCGCGTCAGTGCGGGAGAGGGGTTGGTGTTTATGGATACGCGGGATCTCCGTCTACAGCAATTACAACACCAAAGTCGGTTAGCGCAGTTAGAAAGTGAAGCACAGAACTTGAGAGCACAAGGCGATCGTGCTTCATTGAATATCTTGGAAGCTCAGCGTGCACAAACGCAAGCCGATTTAGAGCTTGTTGAGTCGCGTTTGCAGCGATCTACGTTAGAAGCGCCTTTTGATGGGGTGATAGTGGAGGGTGATCTAACACAGCAGCTGGGTCGTGCGGTTAGTCCAGGAGAAGAGCTGTTTCGAATAGCACCAGAAGGACGCTATCGCTTAGAGCTGGCTGTAAACGAGTCGAGGGTGTCTGAGATAGAGGAGGGGCAGCGCGGTCAACTGTTGCTGGCCGCATTAACAGACCGGCAGTTTGAGTTTGAAATACAGCGTGTCACGCAAGAGACACGTCAGCGTGAGGGAAGTAATTATTTTATCGCGGAAGCCATTGTACTAAGCGATGACGCTGCTTTTCGGTCAGGCATGGAGGGTATTGGACGAGTGCCTCTTGGTGAGCAGCGGCGAATTAGCATTTGGACTCGTGAGTTAAGAGAGTGGCTCTTAATGCTTAAATGGCGTTTTTGGTAATTTATGAGTGCTTCACTTTATAGCGATCAATGGCATCGTGTTTCCCACCTTGCACCGCGGCTGCGTAAACATACCAGCATACATCGTCACGATTATCGCGGTGCGCCTTGGTATGTTTTATTTGACGCTCTCACAGGACAAGCCCACCGTTTTACACCGGAGGCATATCAAGTCATTGGTCGTCTGGATGGCTCCTCTACGCTGCAAAGCATCTGGGATGATGTCAGCTACGAAATCGGCGATGAGATGCCAACACAAGATGAGTTGATAGGACTCATTGCGAAATTACATCATGCTAATATTCTTGCGGGGTATCACGATATTGATATCGAAGAACTCTCGCAACGAAGACGCCAAGGGCGCCTGAAAAAAATTAAGCAGGTCTTACGTTCTCCGCTGGGCGTGAAAATTCCGCTTGTTGATCCTGATGCCTTTATCAATGCCACTTATCCTTATGTAAGGCCATTCTTAAGTATCTGGGGGGCTCTGATCTGGATTGCTGTTATTGGCTTTGCAGTTGTATTAGCGGCGATGCATTGGGGGGCATTAACAGATAACCTTGCGGATAGAGTTTTAGGCCTTAATAACCTCTTACTCATGGCATTGGTCTATCCCGTTATTAAGGTTATTCATGAGCTAGGACATGCTTGGACAACTAAGGATACGGGTGGGGAAGTACACGAAATTGGTGTAATGTTTTTAGTGTTTTTTCCTGTACCCTATGTTGATGCATCGGCAGCTGCGGTATGTCCTGAAAAGAGACAGAGGATGTTAGTAGGTGCTGCAGGTATTTTAGTTGAGCTTTTTATTGCTGCGCTGGCCATGATGGTATGGCTATTAGCTGAGCCAGGTCTGTTACGGTCGATAATGTTTAACATTATGGTCATTGCTGGCATTTCTACACTGCTGTTTAACGGTAACCCTCTTTTGCGCTTTGATGCCTATTATGTGTTATCAGACTGGTTAGAAATTCCTAATTTTGGACAGCGCGCGAATCAGCAGCTTGGGTATCTAATTAAGCGATTCTTATTGAAAAAACGCGATACTACAAGCTCTGCAGATTCTCCCAAAGAGTCTTTTTGGCTTGTCCTATATGCGGTTACTTCTTTTATATATCGCATGTTTTTAATGGTGTTTATTGCTATTTTTGTAGCAACTAGCTACTTCTTTATAGGTGTGATACTCGCTATTTGGTCTCTTTATATGGCGCTAATTCTACCGAGTTTGAAAATCTTGAAGGAGATGGTTGTGGGCACGCAACTTGAAGGCTACAAAATGCGAGCCTGGCTTTGGCTTGTGAGCGTTTTGCTCGCAATTGTGGCAGTTCTATTTCTGATTCCGTTGCCTCACTCTTCGGTGGTTCATGGCGTTGTAGACAGCCGAGAACCTACAAATGTACGTGTCGGCGCTTCTGGCGAGCTGCGTCAGTGGTGGGTCGAAGATGGGGAGCGTGTTGAAGAAGGGCAATTAATGGCTGACCTTTATGCGCCTGAGCTGACAAGCGAAGTTGCTCGGCTTGAAGGTCAGAGGCGAGAGGCAGAGTTTCGTATGCAGGCAACTGTTCGTAACCCTCAAGCGATTGCCATCGAGCGTGAGAATTTAAGTTTGATTGAAAATCGGCTTGCGGACGCGCAGCTAAGAGCTGCAGGGACACGCGTAGTGAGTCCAAGAAATGGCCAAGTGAACTTGGATCAAGAGCGTATAGATCTTGGCCAGTTTATCCCACGTGGCCAAACGATTGGGACTGTCATTCAAGATAGTGATTTGCGTATTCGGTCGCTCTTGCCCGGTCACTTACAGCCTTTGATTGTTAACGATCTACAAGAGGTCAAGCTTAAGTTGCCGGGGCATAACCGTGAATTTGAAAGTGCACTGCTGGGAATATCACCGAGTGCGACACGTGATATACCTAGTATAACCCTTACTAGGCAGGGGGGAGGACAAGTAGCGTTAGATCCCGAGCAGGCTCAAGAGCTTATAGCTTATCGGCAGCATTACACATTAGATGTTGATGCAAGCTCATTGATAGACGCAGAGACGCACCTAGCGCTCGACAGTCGTGTTTTTATCAAGCTGATACATACGCCTTCCCCCATAGGTTTTCGGCTTTGGGACAATATTAGACGAAACTTTTTGTCACTTTTTGACCGATGAAATTAGGCTAACACTATGTTGTTTGCACTAAATCGCTATCCTGTTAATGGTGTCGATCGACCAGAAAAAGTGGTACAGCCACCTAGTTGGTTAGATCAACTGTGGGCATGGATTACTGCTCACGTGCATTTGCCTTCAGTACTATCACTTTTTGCTCTGAAAACACTTCTTCCCTTCATACATTACTATGGCAAAAAACTCCATCGTTTAAGCGATGGAGCGCTAGATCAGTATATACATGACCAAAGGCAGCAATTACTTAAAACGGGTGTCAATATTATTAATGTGGTCAGAAATTTTGCGCTAATACGAGAGGTTGCTCGACGAGAGCTTCATATGCCGCACCGAGATGTCCAGTTATTAGGTGGCATGTCACTTATGCGTGGTTGCATGACAGAAATGCAAACAGGTGAAGGTAAAACACTCACCGCGACCTTAGCGGCTGCCACTGCTGCAATGGCAGGCATTCCCGTGCATGTTGTAACCGTGAACGATTATTTATCCAAACGTGATGCCGAACTGATGCTGCCCATTTACGATCGCCTTGGGCTGAATGTGCATGCTGTTGTACACGATATGTCCAGTGCTGAGCGTCGACAAGCGTACCGGGCGGATATTACGTATTGCACGAGTAAAGAGCTTGTTTTTGATTATTTACGTGATATGAAACGTTTCGAAAATGTACGGTCGCCTTTGCAAGCGCATGCTGCCAACTTGCAAAGTCGCTTGTCAACTCGCCTGCTTTTGCTGCGGGGACTACATTTCGCTATTGTAGATGAGGCCGATAGTGTATTGCTCGACGAAGCGAGAACCCCCTTAATACTATCAACCGAAGATGACGGGAATCATGACCTTGGACTTCCGCTGATTCATGCATCACTTGAAATGACAGAAGAATTTAAAAAAGGAGAGCATTTTGATATTGAAAAAGGTGTTCTTTTCTTAACTGTTAAAGGCAAAGAAGTACTTTCGGATAAAATCGCTGTACAAAGACGCGCGCGACAACTTCATTTAATAGAAAAAGCAAAACTAGAATGGTTGGCGCATCAGGCGTTAGTCGCTAAACATCAAATTATTAAAGACCGTCACTACTTAGTAAGAGATGGCAAAATTCTCATTATTGATGAGCATAATGGTAGGGTGCTTTCAGATCGGCGTTGGGCAAAAGGCTTGCAGCAATTGCTGGAGGTTCTGGAAGGGTGCGAGCGTACACCTCCTAACGTGACAATTGCACAAATTACCTTTCAGCGATTCTTTCGCCGTTACCATCACCTTTCAGGCATGACCGGTACTGCTAAAGAAGTGAAAAAAGAATTGTGGCAAACCTACGGGCGCCCCTTTTTGCCTGTGCCACCACATCAAAAAAATCGTCGTCAAAAAGGCAATATTTATAACTTTAAGGACAATCACTCTCGCTGGGAGTGGATAGCTCAGCAAGCCTTAGAGAAGTCTAGTCAGGGTAGGCCTGTTTTAATTACCACCGTTAACGTCAATGACTCTGAGGAGTTATCTGCGCTGCTAGTGGATTCCATCCCACACCATGACGTACTAAATGCTCGTCAAGATAATAACGAAGCAGACGTAATAGCTCGCGCTGGGTATTCAGGTTCAGTGACAATCGCCACCAGCATAGCTGGACGTGGCACAGATATAAAACTTGATGACGCAGCTAAAGCATTAGGTGGGCTACACATTATTGCAGCCGGCTTGCATGATGCAGGCAGAATTGATCGTCAGATTGAAGGACGGTGTGCGAGGCAAGGCGATCCTGGTTCGATTGAATGGGCTATCAGTGAAGAAGATGCGATCTTGGATGAGCTGCAGGGATGGCATAAACACGTGGGCGGACTTTATAAGCGGCAAAAAAAAGCTCAGCGTTTGCGTGAGAAACGTCATGCTCATCAACGAGCGCGTATGCTGCGAGCTGATTGGAAAAGTAGTGAACGATTAGGGTTTAGCGGTCGTCTGGAGTGAAGAAGGGCTGCTCGGCAAAGGAGATAGCATGGTTAAAATAAGCGCATTAGTATCATTTCCTCTCGTGGTTTCCACATTGCTCGTGGCACCATCAATTTCTCACGCAGATATTCAGGCCGTCAGCTGCCTGGTGGGACCAAGCAGATCCGCTGTGTTGTCTAGTGGAGTGCCTGGGCTGTTAGAAACGATAAATGTACAACGCGGTGAAGAGGTAGAAAGAGACCAGGTGTTGTTTAGTTTGAATAGCGATGTTGAGGAAGCTAGCCTCGCACTTGAGTCTGCTCGTGTCGCATTCGCACAGCGTACGCTACAGCGCAATCAGAGGCTAATAGAGCGAGGCATTTTGAGCGAAAGTGAACGTGATGAAATGGATACTGAATTGAGTATGGCTAGGCTGCAGGCGGGTTTGGCGGAGGCAAGGATTGCGGATCGCATGATCCAGGCTCCATTTCCAGGCATTATCGCTTCATTAGATAGTGAGGAAGGAGAGTATATAGACAACACTCCTGTTATGCAGCTTGTCCAAATGGATCCACTTGAGCTTGAGCTGGTGCTTCCTCTAAATGCATTTGGTCGATTCTCAGTAGGCGAGGTATTAGACGTCGAACTGATTGAACCTATAGGGGAAATTATGCCTGCTGAGATTACCAGTATCGATCGCTTCATTGATCCTTCAAGTGGTACGTTTGTTATCTACTTAACATTGGATAACGCTGAAAACACGATTCCGCCCGGTATTAATTGTCGCTTGCCCAATGGTTGGTAATCGCCCATGAGAAGTTCTTGACATCCTCCGACCACTAAATCAGAGATTGTAGTGGCGGATTCCCAGTTTGTTGCCTTCCTGGTTCCTGCTTCGTTGTCCGTTGCCTGCCATGCCTTGGCATTGATCTTGCCCAGTAACAGTGGACACCTCAAGAATGTAATACGCTACGATGAGGTGAACAATGGCAAGATCGACGACATCAATGAAGAAAAAATCCTATACCCGTTATTCAGATGCCTATCGGCAAGAAGCGTTAGC
>NZ_AHBC01000012.1:0-31345 GCF_000236625.2 Halomonas sp. GFAJ-1 | reverse complement strand
GATTTATCACCCTCATCGGCAAGCGCCCACATGAATTACCTGATCAAATTGTTAAAGAGCGTTTCGCTAATAACTGGCTTGCCGTTGAATTGGCTTGCCTCAGCGAGGAAGGCGTATTCTACGCATTTCCTGGTGGTTGTCAACCGCTGTTTTCAGTGACTGAATTCAGCGAACGAGGCGAGCCACAAAACCGCTCTAACCTACTGACAAACCGAAGGTTTTCACCTTCATTCACCGCTGGTAACGCTTGGCGTCCCCGGCAGCGGATGCGTACTTTACGGATTCGCCGCCGTCTTGGCAAGGGCTATTTTGAAAATACTCGACAATTAATCGCTCTTTGCTCTTATAGCTAATTTGGGCAACAAATTAACGCCACTCCTCTTTATACCTCTTGATATAACACGCTAGATATCGCGCAGCGAACCCGACACCAGCGAATCCGAACTAATGTCAGCGATACTGCGCGCCCCGGTAAGCGTCATGGCAACCCGCATCTCCTTTTCGAACAACTCTAGAAGATGAGTAACGCCCGCTTCTCCGGCTGTAGCAAGTGCATAGATAAAGGCACGGCCAATGAGAGCGGTATCAGCACCCAGGGCAATCATTCTTACAACATCAAGCCCATTACGCACGCCAGAATCCGCGAGGATAGTCAAATCGCCCTTCACTGCATCAGCAATAGCAGGCAGTGCCCGCGCAGTAGAAGGAACACCATCGAGCTGGCGGCCACCATGATTAGAAACAACGATACCATCAGCGCCAAAGCGAACCGCATCACGGGCATCTTCAGCATCGAGTATGCCCTTAATGATCATCGGCCCATCCCATTGCTCGCGAATCCAATCCAAGTCCTTCCACGAAATAGAGGGATCAAAGTTATCCCCAAGCCAGGCTATATAGTCCTCAAGCTCCGTTGGCTGGCCTCGATAATCAGACACGTTACCCAGGTCATGTGGGCGGCCATGAACACCTACATCCCAAGCCCAAAGGGGGTGCAACGCGGCCTGCAGCATACGCCTCATAGGCCCGCTCTTACCGCTCATACCTGAATGAGCATCGCGATAACGTGCGCCTGGCACAGGCATATCGACGGTAAAGACCAGTGTTTTAACACCTGCCGCCTTAGCACGTTCCAGCACGTGCTTCATAAAGCCCCGATCCTTCAATACATAAAGCTGGAACCAAATGGGCCGATCCACCGCCGCTGCGACTTCAGCAATAGGACATACTGATACAGTAGAAAGCGTAAACGGTATACCTTTCTTAGTCGCCGCCCGTGCCGCCTGAACCTCGCCACGCCTAGCGTACATTCCTGTTAACCCCACCGGCGCCAAGGCAAGAGGCATCGCCATTTTTTCACCAAACAACTCGGCTTCGAGTGATAGCGAAGACATGTCCTTCAGCACGCGTTGCCGCAACGCGACACCCGCTAGATCCTCAACATTACGCCGCAGAGTATGCTCTGCGTACGACCCGCCATCGGCATAGTGGAAAAGAAAGGGAGGAATACGGCGCTTGGCAGCTTGGCGGTAGTCCGTAGGTGCTGAAATGATCATGGCAGGCCCTATGCAATAAATAGATGCGCTATTTATAAATGGTCATCGAAGCGTCGGTGTTAAGCGCCTCAGATTAGAATTGGTTTTACCAATTTACAAAAATTTAGACTCAACATTAGTGAGACACCGTAGTCGTGTCAAACCAGTATCGTGCTCCAGAGCGTCTTTCGACCATATACTTTAGTTTAAAATCAAATAAACGGTACAATTAGCCATCAACTAGCTAGCCATATACTGTTGAGACAAACCGCCAAAGCTCTTATTATTGGTCTTACCAATTATGAGGGCTTTTACCAATGACTTACCCACCGCTCCGCCAGCAGCGCTTAGCCGATGTAATTACTGAGCGTCTTGAGGCTATGATCCTTGAAGGCAGCTTAAAACCCGGTCAACGCTTGCCACCCGAGCGGGAGCTGGCGGAGCGATTTGGGGTGTCTCGCCCCTCGCTGCGGGAAGCCATTCAAAAACTTGCGGCCCGTGGCCTGCTTACCAGCCGCCAGGGAGGCGGCACGTTTGTAAACGAAACACTTAATAACGGTTATACAGATCCGCTATTAGAGATGATGTCTCGCCATAACGAGTTTCATCTTGACCTGCTGGAGTTTCGCGATGCCATGGAGGGCATTTCTGCTTACTATGCCGCGCTACGCTCGACGCCTGCAGATAAAGCCGTCTTAATTCAGCGCTTTGAAGAACTTGATGGCGGCTTTGTAGGCACCAACCCCGCTCAGGAAGCCAAGTTAGATGCCGCCTTCCATCTTGCGATTGCAGAAGCCGCTCATAACGTTCTGCTATTACATACAATTCGTGGGATTTTCCATCTGTTAGAGCAGAGCATTGTCGATAATTTAGCGCACCTGTTTGCTAAACCTGACTCCCGCACCCAACTGATGAAGCAGCACCGCGCACTGCTGGATGCAATTTTAGAGGGGCGGGCAGAAGATGCCCGCGCCCGCGCCCATGAACACTTGGTATACGTTGAAGAAGGGCTACTGGAAATGGCCCGCGCTGAAACCCGCGCTCAGCGAGCACTACGCCGTGCCCAAGGCACCAGCAGCACGCCCGCATGACTAGCCAGCCGCTACGTTGGCGTTTGATGTGGCTGATAGCGATCCCTCTGGGCCTGGTTCTCTGCATGTGGCAAGCCGCGCTGTTTGCTCGTGATCAAGCGCTGAGTAATCTACAGGACGACGCAGAAAATGAGCTGCGCTTGTCAGCGGCTAACCTTAATGGCTACCTGCTGCGCTACGACTACCTGCCGCAAATGCTAGCCACCCGGGAGGGCATTCAGCGCTTTCTTGCCTCTCCAGACAACCAAGACCCAATGCCGCTCAACCTGCTACTTGATCGCTTCCGCTTCACAGCAGGGGTGTCAGATATCTATCTGCTAGATCGAAACGCCGATACCATCGCCGCAAGTAACTGGCACCGCCCTAATACGTTTATCGGCCAAAATTACGCCTTTCGCAGCTACTACACGGACGCTATTAAAGGCGGCCAGGGGCGCTTTTACGGTCTCGGCGTTCAATCCCTTGAGCGCGGCTACTACTTTTCCTCTCCGGTCTGGCTAGACGATACGTCGCCCGATGCACAGCCCGACGGCGTGCTAGTCATTAAAGTACTGCTGGATGATGTCGAAGCCAGCTGGGCCGAGCAGGACGCAGAACTGCTGGTGACCGACAGCGACAACATTATCTTTATGGCCAGCCACCCGGCGCTACGCATGAGCGCACTTCACCCCCTTAGCGATGAAGAGCGTGACGCATTAAGAGCCACGCGGCGCTATGCCATGGAACCATTGGCACCTTCCGGCATTGAAATCAACATGCCCTACGAGCCTGATAGCTATCTCGTCAGCTTTTCACATGGGCCGCTTAGCGGTGAGCGCTACTTAAGTCTCACACGCCCCATTCCTGAATTTGGCTGGCAAATGCACATTTTAAAACCCTTAACCCCAGTCATTAGCGCACAATGGATCGCCGCCCTGATGGCTGGCGGGCTTTACGGCATTGTGGCCCTTGGCGGTGGCATTGGTTGGCAGCGCTTGCGATTACGCCGAGAGCGTGAGGCGTTTGCAGAGCGTGAACGACAAACCTTGGCCCGAGTACGTGATGAGCTTGAAGTGAGCGTTGAACGCCGCACTCGAGATTTAGTCGCCAGCAATCAGCGCTTATCCGATGAAATTGAAGAGCGCCGCCGTGCCGAGGCAAACCTGCGCCAAACCCAAGATGAACTAATCCAAGCGGCCAAAATGGCCGTACTCGGCCAACTAGCTGCGGGTATTAATCACGAGCTCAACCAGCCTTTAGCGGCCATTCGCGCCTACGCTGAGAATGCTCGGCGGTTTATTGAGCTTGCTCGGGTTGAAAAAGCCGATGCCAACCTAGAACAAATTGTCGAGCTTACTCAACGGATGGCTGACATTAGCGCCCAGTTACGGCAGTTCTCCCGCAAAAGCAGCGAGCGGCAGGAGACCATCTCCGTGCAGGCATGCATTGAATACGCCTTACGCCTGTTTCACAGCCGTTTGAAAGAAGGTAGCGTCCAGGTGCAACAGCACTGGCCGGAAGAAACACTTTGGGTAAACGCCGACTTAGTGCGCCTGGAGCAAGTGCTGGTTAACCTTATTGGCAATGCGCTGCAGGCCATGAAAGAGACCTCATCGCCGGTACTCATACTTAGCGCTGAGGTGATCAGAGAGCAGGTGGTCATCAGCGTCGCTGATAATGGCCCCGGCATTGCCACGCAGCATATAGGGCAGATTTTTGAGCCCTTTTTTACCACCAAAGCGCCGGGCAGCGGATTAGGGCTGGGACTTTCCATCTCCTCACGTATTATGGACGACCTCGGAGGCAAGCTGCAGGCCAGCAACCACACGACTGGCGGCGCATGCTTTACCGTAACACTGCCCTACTCGTTACCGCCTGACTCGATTACGGCATCAAAAGTGAAGGAGAATAATAACCATGCATGAGCCGTCGACGCTGCCGGTGATGGTGATTGACGACGAACCGCACCTGCGTATCACCGCCAGCCAAACCTTAGAGCTTGCCGGTTATACGCCCTACTGCTTTGAGTCCGCCGAACAAGCGCTTGCTGCGCTGCCTGATGACTTTCCTGGGGTCATTGTGAGCGATATTCGCATGCCTGGAATGGACGGTATGGCCCTGCTGCATGAGCTACACAGCCGCGACGCCACGCTGCCGATTATTCTTATTACTGGTCACGGCGACATTTCGACCGCCGTAGAAGCCATGCGTGCAGGTGCCTGGGACTTTCTAGAAAAGCCCTTCGCGGGCGATCAGTTATTGGATGTGGTTAGGCGCGGGATTGAAAAGCGCCAGCTAAGCCTCGAAAACTTACGCCTTAAAGCGGAGCTTGAAGTTCAGCAAGCCGCTCTTGGCCCTCGGCTTGTTGGGCGTACACCGATCATTTCTCGCCTTGCCGCAATGATTCAGCGCATCAGCCAAGTAGAAGCCGATGTGCTACTGTTTGGTGAAACCGGCACCGGAAAAGACTTGGTCGCCCGAGCAATTCACGAACGCAGCGCCCGGCGTAACAGCCCCTTTATGGCGATCAACTGCGGCGCAGTGCCAGAAAACACCATTGAATCAGAGCTCTTCGGCCATGAGAAAGGCGCCTTCACAGGGGCGGTAGAGCGGCGAATTGGTAAGTTTGAGCACGCTAACGGCGGCACCGTCTTTTTGGATGAAATTGAGTCCATGCCCTTGGCACTACAAGTTAAGCTGCTACGGGTTCTTCAGGAGCGTTGCGTGGAGCGGCTAGGCGCCAACGAGGCAGTGCCCCTCAATATTCGCGTGATTGCCGCCACCAAAGTCGACCTTAAAACTGCCGCTGAGGAGGGTCGCTTTCGCGAAGACCTCTACTACCGACTAAACGTTGTCACCCTACCGCTACCAGCCCTGCGCGAAAGGCGAGAAGACATTCCCCTACTGTTTCAACACTTTGCCGTGGTAGCCGCTAACCGCAGCGGGCTTGAAGCTCCCATGCTGGATAGTCACGCCATTGCCGCCCTCTTGGCCCACGACTGGCCTGGCAATGTGCGTGAACTACGTAACCTGGCCGAGCGCTATGTACTGCTGGGGGCAGCGTTTGACTACCGCCTCGATGCCCTGCTGGAGGGTGTCGCCGCCGACACTCAAGAGCCAACGCTGCCCCGCCAAGTAGAGCTGTTTGAAAAAAGCTTGATTAGCCAGTCACTAGCACGCCACCAAGGGCGGGTTACCGATGTTTGCCACCATCTGGGTATTCCCCGTAAAACGTTTTACGACAAGCTTAAAAAGCACGTTTTAAACGCTGGTGACTACCGCCACAATAGCGAGCCTTGATGGAACAGCTCCGCTAACACTCCCCAGGGCGGTGCCCAGGGCACCAGGGTGAGCATCGCAATCAACATTAATAGGTTGGAAAGCGGACGGCGGCTATCGCCCAGCTTTAGCGCGGTACCAAAAGAGCGCTTTAACCGCGCGCCTTCCAGGTCAACACTAAACAGCTCATCCAGCCCCAGGTGAATGATAAACCCCAGCAGCACCGCTGCCCCGTGACACCATGCCAGCCAAGCCGGCTGGGCAAGCAAGTGGTAACTAAGCGACGCCGTGGCCAGGGCACACAGCGCCGCGGCCATCAGCGAATGCCAGATCCCCCGATGCACCGTGAAACGTGAAAACAGCACCGCGGCTAAATAGCGTACACAGAAATAGATGCCGCCACAGGCCACCAGCAGTAACCCGGGCGTTAGCCAAGGCTGCAGCAGCAGTACGCCAAGCACCAGCGAAGGCACTGACAGTAGATTAAAAATTAACCGAATAGAACGTGAACGGTCGGCGTCGATATCCGGCAAAATGCCGCCAAAAGCGACCAACGCCACGACCAGCAGTGCCTGATTAGCGGGCCACCATTGAGCCTGCCAGCCCGCGTAGGCCAGTACCATGCCGCCCGCTGCTGCCACCGAAATATGCGTGCGAAAATTAGCCATAGCGCGGCACCCTAGAAAACTGGATAAATTAACAGATTTCCAGCTGCCGCAACATCATTGCGTTAGAAAAAAGAGTGGTTAGCCAACTGCTTAGGCCTCTCGGTTAACCCGCAGCCTGAGCAAGAAACGACTCCTTTAACTTTACATAGTTACCTGCGGTGTAGGGGAAAAAAGCGCGCTCTTTATCTTTCAGCGGGCGCAGCGCTTTAGCAGGATTACCGGCATACACATAGCCACTTTCAAGGCGTTTCCCCGGCGTGACCACCGCGCCAGCGGCAATAATTACTTCATCTTCCACCACCGCACCATCCATCACAATGGCGCCCATACCCACCAGAATACGGTTGCCCAGGGTGCAGCCGTGTAAAATCGCCTTGTGGCCAATGGTCACATCATCGCCAATGATGAGCGGAAAGCCATCAGGATTGAAATCGCTGGCATGGGTGATATGCAACACGCTGCCATCCTGCACGCTTGTCCGTGCGCCAATACGTATCCGGTGCATGTCGCCACGGATGACGGTCATCGGCCACACCGAGCAGTCATCTCCCAGCACCACATCGCCAATCACGACGCTCGCAGGGTCGACATACACACGCTCGCCAAGTTGCGGCGAAACGCCTTGATAAGTTCGTAGGGCACTGCTCATGGTTATCTCCTTAACGCAATAAAGGTGCCGGAAAAAGCACTATAGCAATCCACCCAGCAGGACAATAAACGTCAGCGGAATCGATACCCAGCGGACGATGGTACGCCATAATAAATAACCCCGCCCCCCCATTCCCAGCGCGCTTACAGCACGCGCTTGAGGCATCACCCATGCTGCAAAAATCGCTATGAACAGCCCACCGATGGGTAAGAAGATATCGGGAGGAATACTGCTTACCAGCTCAAATACATTACGCCCAAATAGCGGTTTAAACTCTGCCAAGGTTGAGAACGAGAACGCCGATAGCAGGCCAATCAGCCATACGCTTAGCGCCACCACTGCGGTTGACACGCTACGCCGCCAGCCAAGGCCCTGCAGTGTGGCCACCATCGGCTCAGCGAGGTTAATCGCTGATGTCCAGGTCGCCAGTAACAGCAGTAGGAAAAACACGCTCAACCACAGCGAACCCCAGGGCAGCTCAGAAAACGCAATGGGTAGCGTGACAAACATTAGCCCTGGGCCATCAGCTGGGTCCATCCCCTGGGCAAACACCACCGAAAAAATTGCAATGCCCGCTAGCAAGGCCACACTAATGTCCAGCACGGCAACTGCGAAGGCAGCCTTGGGCAGGCTTTGGTCATCGGGCATGTAGGCGCCATACGCCATTAAGGCACAAGCTCCAACGGCAAGGGTAAAAAAGGCGTGGCCCATCGCATGCAGCACAACACTGGCCGTAACATCCCCAAATGAAGGCAAGAATAGCCAGGAGAGCGCCGTGCCAAAGCCGTCGGTCGTTGTCGCATAGGCGGCCAATAGCAGCAGTAACCCATATAAAAGCGGCATCAGCAGATTATTTAACCGCTCCAGACCTTTCGCGACGCCTGCGGCTACTACGGTCATGGTCATAAATAGAAATAGCGAGTGATTAAAAATTAACAGCCCAGGGTTTGCCAAAAAGGCATCAAACCCGGCCCCGACTTCCGCCGCGCTTGCTCCCGCAAAATTACCGTTTATCGACGTGACTAAGAACTCAATCGACCAACCCGAGACCACCGAATAAAACGACAAAATACAGAACACCGTAAAGGCACCAAATAGCCCCAGCCAACGCCAGTGGCGAGAAGCCCCCGCCTCAGCCGCAAGCGCACCCAGCGATTGCATAGGGCCACGCCGACCTGCCCGGCCGATTAAAATTTCCGCCATCATCACCGGAATACCCAGCAACAGCACAAAAGCGATATAGATTAGTAAAAAAGCAGCGCCGCCGTTTTCACCCGTCACGTAGGGAAAGCGCCAGATATTGCCTAACCCAACCGCTGCCCCGGTTACCGCTAAGATAAAGGCCCGCTTAGACCCCCAGCGCTCTAGCGTTTCACTCATTACATGCTCCTGCCATTGGTGGCACTAAAAGGCGGCAAGACTAGCAGGCGCTTTCGTCCAGGCCAAACCTTGCTATTGAAAGAACGCCTCACTGCCCACACTGTGTCATCATTATCGCGCGTTTTACGCGCTCCTTAACGTTTTAAAACGATGCCATCGAGGTGCCTATGTCCCGCAATCCGCTGCTAGAGAGCCACGAGCTTCCCCCTTTCGCTGAGATTCGCGCCGAACACGTGGTGCCCGCCGTAGAAACACTGCTCAGTGAAAGCCGTGAAGCGATCGATCGCCTTGCCCAACAGGCGGCTAGCACACCACCCACTTGGGAAAACTTTGCGGCACCGCTTGAAGCCGTGAATGATCGACTTTCTCAAGCTTGGTCGCCGGTTTCGCACCTTAATGGCACGATGAATACCCCTGAGCTGCGCGAAGCTTACCAAGCCTGCTTGGAGCAGCTTTCTGCATTCGGCACTTGGGTCGGCCAGCACGAAGGGCTGTTTCATGGCTGGCAAGCACTAAAAGAGAAGCACTGGTCACAGCTTGATACCGCCCAGCAGCGCACGGTCGACAATGCCCTACGCGACTTTCGCTTGGCCGGCGTTGACCTTCCCGCTGATCAAAAAGCCCGCTATGGCGATATTCAGTCCCGTCTCTCAACGCTTTCCAATCAGTTTTCCAACAATGTCCTGGATGCCACCCAGGCCTGGCACAAAGACATTGAAAACCAAAATGAGCTGACCGGCGTACCGGAAAGCGCGCTTGATACGCTTAAGGCCGCCGCTGAAGCAAAAGGCGTTACGGGTTATCGTATAACCCTCGATTTTCCCAGCTTTTTTCCTATTGTCAGCTATGCCGATAACCGCGAACTACGCCGCGAAGTCTACACCGCCTTTGTTACCCGCGCCTCGGATCAAGGCCCGGATGCCGGTAAGTTCGACAATGCGCCAATTCTGGAAGAGATCCTGGGCCTGCGCCATGAGCTATCCGAACTACTAGGCTTTGATACCTACGCCGATTACTCGCTAACGACCAAAATGGCGGACTCCCCCGAGCAGGTGCTTACTTTCTTAAACGACCTTGCCCACCACGCAGCTCCCCAGGCGAAAGAAGAGTTTGCCGAGCTAAGTACCTACGCCCGCGACGAGCTTGAGATCGACACTCTTGAGCCATGGGACGTGGCTTACGTGAGCGAAAAACTGCGTGAAGCGCGCCATGCTATTTCCCAGGAACAGCTGCGCCCCTACTTTTCCGCGCCTCGCGTAGTAGACGGGCTCTTCCAGGTCGTCGAGCGTCTTTTCGGCGTTCAGATTAAGGAAGACAGTGCGGCACCGAGCTACCACAGCGATGTGCGTTTCTTTCGGATTACCGAACACGGCAACCCCATTGCGGGCTTTTACCTTGACCTGTACGCCAGGGAAGGAAAGCGCGGAGGCGCCTGGATGGCCGACTGCCGAGTACGCCGCCAAACTGACAACGGCCTACAGTTACCCGTTGCTTTTTTGACCTGTAACTTCACCGCGCCAGTAGGCGGCAAGCCTGCGCTGCTCACCCACGATGAAGTGACGACGCTATTTCATGAGTTTGGTCACGGCCTGCACCACATGCTGACCAAGCAGAAAATTGCCGATGTTTCTGGGATTAACGGCGTTGCCTGGGATGCGGTTGAGCTACCTAGCCAGTTTATGGAGAACTACTGCTGGGAGCGCGAAGGATTAGACCTGCTCGCCAAACATGTTGAGAGCAATGAACCGCTGCCCTCAGAACTGCTTGAGCGGCTACAAGCAGCTAAAAACTTCCAGTCAGCGATGGGCATGGTGCGACAAATCGAATTTTCGCTCTTCGATTTACGCCTCCACCATGAGCTAAAAGCCCCAAGTGCTAACGATGTTCAGGCATTAATTGACGAAGTGCGTAGCACCACGTCGGTGGTGCCCGTGGTCGCTTTTAACCGCTTCCAGAACAGCTTTGGGCATATTTTCGCCGGTGGCTATGCGGCGGGCTACTACAGCTACAAATGGGCCGAAGTGCTCTCCGCCGATGCCTGGAGCGCTTTTGAAGAGGCCGGTATTTTCGATCCTGAGACCGGCCAGCGCTTCCGGCAGGAAATTTTGGAACAGGGCGGTGCCCGTGATGCCGCAGAGCTATTCCGCAGCTTCCGTGGCCGAGAACCAAGCGTTGAACCGCTGCTGCGCCATAGCGGTATTCGCGCCGCCTAGCCCTCTTACTGTAATGACCCGGCGCGACGGCCCCACCGCCCGCCGTTGCGCCATAGGAGCTTATTATGTCGAGCGTCAAACGTTTTATAGCCGGTGTGACCTGCCCACGCTGCGCGGCGATGGACCGAATCCGCGCCTGGGAGCAAAACAGCATCCGCTACCGAGAGTGCGTAAGCTGTGATTTTTTCGAACAGTTGCCCATTGATGATGAAACAGCACCGGAGCTAACCACCCGTGTTAACCAAGTGCGTGACGAGCAGAAAGTTCAAGATATTCAGCCCGTCCGTATTCTCGACCCAGGTAAAAAAAGCTAAGTGTTTTGCCTCCTGCCGCCGTGTAGCGGCTTTAAATAAGTGTCTCGTTAGCTACACTTTTCCTATTAGCTACATCCCCTCCTAGGCTGTGTGAAAAACCACACAGCTGTTAGTTTTTATGTGCGTAAATCCAGCCACTCTTTGCGATTAGCATTTCTACCAAAGTTTAACTCTATTTAATTAAGTCGTTGATTAAAAAAAAATAAACACCATATGGCATGAGTATCGCTTTCTATAAACTGCTTAATGATAAAGCGACTGGCACTGCATATCCGCCAGATGATAATTCAATAACAGCTTAGGAAACCTCGCCATGCGCAATATGATGCCTAAAACGTTTGCTCTTCTTGCTAGCAGCGCACTTCTTGCTGCAGGCACTGCCCACGCAGACCGCTCTGACTGGCCCAACAATTTCACCGTAGGAACCGCAAGCCAAGGCGGTACTTACTTCGTTTATGGCTCTGGCTGGGCCAACTTCATTTCAGACGAGCTGGGTGTTTCTGGTGGTGGCGAAGTCACAGGCGGCCCGACACAGAACTTGGCGCTGGTGCACAGCGGTGATATGGCTTTTGGCCTCACCACGATGGGCCCGGCTTCAGATGCCGTTAACGGTGAAAGCCCACTCGCGCCTGGCCTTCAGATGGACAACGTCTGTGCGCTGTTTCCCATGTATGAAACCCCGTTCTCTATTGCTGCGCTTTCAAGCTCCGGCATAGAGTCTATTTCTGATATTCCCAATGGTGCGCGCATTGGCTTTGGCCCGGCTGCGTCTACTTCTGATACCTACTTCCCGGCTATCCTCGAAACGCTGGGCGTAGAGTTTGATCGCCGTAACGGCGGCTGGTCTGACCTTGGTGGCCAGTTGCAAGACGGTTTGCTTGACGTCATCGCGTTTGCCGCTGGCATTCCGATCCCGGCGGTTAGCCAGTTGGAAGTACAAACCAATGTAAACATCATTGAGTTTACCGAAGAAGAGATGGAAACCGTGCTGGGGAGCTTCCCCGTGGCTGAGTTCACCATTCCTGCCAGCACTTACACCACGCTAGAAGAAGACGCTCGCGCGGTCTCCATGTGGAACTTCGCCATTGCGGGTTGTGATTTGCCGGAAGACTTCGTCTACGAAGTCACCAAAGCCACTATGGAGAACAACGACCGCATGCGCTCCGTTCACCGCAGTGCTGAGACCACCATTCCAGAAAACATCGTGCACAACACCGTACTGCCCTTCCACCCGGGTGCTGCACGCTGGTACGAAGAGAATGGCTACGAAATCGAAGATGACATGATTAACTAAGCCATACGTCTCTTCCCGCTGCCCTGTTTCCCGATAGTCGGGCGGGGCAGTATTTTTTCCCCTTTCCCTGCTTTTGCTGTGAGGGTGACCTCTGATGAGTCACAAAACCGACCAAGATCCCAGCGGCTTCAAGGATGATGCCCAGACTGCTTCATCGATACCCGAGTCAATCGCCGAGGGTGTCGATGAGGAGGTTGTCGAGTCCAACCGCCGTGTGTTTGTTGGTTGGCAGTTCTTTTTATTCGCCGCTTTAGCCATTGGCTATTCGGGCTTTCACCTGTTTTCGCTCAATGTGTACCCAATGGAGACTTGGTCGTTTCGCATCGTACACATTGCCGGTGCGCTGATTTTAGGGTACGGATTGTATGCGGGCGCCCGCTTCGCTGAAGATGACCAGCAGGCCTCCCCTGCTTGGCTCAAGTGGATTAGCTATGCCCTTCTGGCGCCCGCTATTTATTCCCTGGTACAAGTTTTCTTGATGCAGCAAACCCTCAACGCTGGTGCGATGCGCATTGATCCAAGCATTGAGACCCTGCACTACGGCTATCCATTAATGGCGACAACCGCAGGGGCTATTGTGCTCTCTTGGTTCTATCGCCAGGCACGCCACCGGTTCAACCCAGCCGACTTAGTGTTGATGGTGTGCGCCATTGCCAGCGCGGGCTATTTATTGATGGCCTTTAACACCAATATGCGCATGTCCACCGGCACCTCGTTCGCGCCTCCTGGCATTTCATGGGCGGCCATTGCGGGGTCACTCTTGATTCTAGAACTTACTCGCCGCGTGGCCGGTTTGGCACTGGTGGTCATTTCCGCGGTTTTTTTGACCTACGTTTTTACAGGTCAGCACCTACCGGGTTTTTTAGGCTACCCCGGTTTGTCTGTGCAGCGCTTTTTCAGTCAGGTGTATACCGATGCGGGTATTCTTGGCCCCACCACCGCCGTATCGTCAACCTACATCATTCTGTTCATTATTTTTGCGGCGTTTCTACAGGCCTCTAAGGTAGGCGACTACTTCGTCAACTTCGCCTTTGCGGCCGCTGGCCGTGCCCGTGGCGGCCCGGCTAAGGTATCTATTTTTGCTTCTGGCTTGATGGGGATGATTAACGGTACCTCCGCAGGGAACGTCGTCTCTACTGGCTCGCTTACCATTCCATTAATGAAGAAAGTGGGTTACCCAGCGCGCAGTGCAGGTGCCATTGAAGCAGCAGCCTCTACCGGTGGACAGATTATGCCTCCCATCATGGGGGCAGGTGCCTTCATCATGGCGGAGGTCACCGGCATTCCATACACCGATATCGCCGTTGCCGCCTTGATTCCTGCCATCCTTTACTTCGCCTCTATCTACTTCATGGTGGATTTTGAAGCTGCGCGTAAGGGCATGCGGGGAATGCGGAAGGATGAGATTCCGCTTTTCTCGAAGCTGGTCAAACAGGTCTACCTGTTTGCGCCGATTATTATTCTTATTGCCGCCCTATTTATGGGTTACTCGGTGATTCGCGCGGGTACGCTAGCCACCGCTTCAGCGGCGGTCGTTAGCTGGATCTCGCCTAACAAAATGGGCATTCGCGCTATTTTAAGAGCCCTTCAGCTTGCTGGTACGATGTCGATCCAGATCATCGCCGTGTGCGCCTGTGCGGGTCTGATTGTTGGCGTCATCTCACTTACCGGTGTTGGCGCGCGCTTCTCATCGCTGCTACTTGGCCTAGCGGGCGTTAGCCAGCTACTGGCGCTATTTTTTGCCATGCTAATCAGCATCTTGCTTGGCATGGGGATGCCTACTACGGCCGCCTACGCAGTGGCAGCATCGGTGGTGGCGCCTGGTTTGATTAATATCGGCATTCAGCCGCTGGTAGCACACTTCTTCGTGTTCTACTTTGCGGTGGTATCGGCGATTACCCCGCCGGTGGCGTTGGCTTCTTATGCCGCTGCCGGTATTTCTGGCGATAACCCCATGAAGACATCAGTGGCATCGTTCAAGATTGGCCTTGCTGCGTTTATCGTGCCATTTATGTTTTTCTACAGCCCAGCGATGCTGATGGAAGGTTCACCCATGCAAATAATTCGCGTCGGAGTGACCGCCACACTGGGGATTATTCTACTATCGGGAACAGTGCAGCGATGGTTCTTTGGCCCAGTAAATTCGCTGCAGCGCGTTGTGATGCTGGTAGGCGCCATGTTTATGATCTACGGCGGCATCTATACCGACATCGCTGGCTTAGCCATTGGCGCGACGCTCTTCATCATGCAGCGCAAGCTGCATGGCGGCAAAGGCAAAGCAGCAAACGTCTCTTAATCCACTGCGGCGCTGCTCCGCACCCCGTAACATCCAACGCCGGAACCGAGAGGTTCCGGCTTTTTTGATGCCCTTAGAGCCCCCATAAAAAAACCGGCCGGCATCGTTTGATGCAGGCCGGCATGAGACTGATAGACGATGCGTTAGCTTAGGTTATCGACCACTTTCAACACCGGAGCCGCTTGGTTCAACGTGTAGAAGTGTAGGCCCGGCGCGCCGCCATCTAACAGTCGCTCACATAGGCGGGAGACAACGTCGGTACCAAAAGCGGCAATAGCGTCGCTATCATCGCCATAGGACTCCAGCTGTTTACGGATCCAACGGGGGATTTCCGCACCGCAGGCGTCCGAAAAGCGCGCAAGCTTGGTGTAGTTGGTAATCGGCATAATGCCGGGGATAATCGGCTGCTCGACGCCTAGCGCACGCGCTTTCTCAACGAAGTTGAAATAAGCGTCTGCGGTGAAGAAGTATTGAGTGATGGCCATATTGGCGCCAGCCTTCATCTTACGGGCAAAGTTTTCCACGTCCTTATCCAGGTTGGGGGCCTGTGGATGAGATTCTGGATACGCCGCCACGGCAATTTCAAAATGATCGCCGGTTTCAGCGCGAATAAACTCCACTAGCTCATTGGCATAGCGCAACTCGCCTATGCTCGCCATACCTGACGGCATATCGCCGCGCAGCGCGACCAAGCTATCCACGCCCTCTTCACGATACTGCGCCAGCAGATCCCGCAGCTGGGCTTTTTCACTGCCAATGCATGAGAGGTGCGGCGCAGTGGTGATGCCGCTTTGGCTAACGCTGCGAACGATGTCACGCGTGCGCGCCTGGGTAGAGCCACCGGCGCCATATGTGACCGAGAAAAAACGCGGCTTACGCGCGGCCAGCTCATCACGCACGTGAATTAGCTTGTCTCGCCCAGCATCCGTATTGGGCGGAAAGAACTCAAAGCTAATACCTAACGGATGTTCTTGGCTGCTCATGGAAATTCCTCGCGTAGCGTCAACGTGATGTTATTTGGGTTATTCTCCATTTTCCGCTGCATAGGGGCTAATGAAAGATTCCACGGTCGCCCTTCAATTCGGCTCATGTTGGATCAGGTGACAATTCATCAGGGAGGATAAATGGATTTAGCGCCAAGCGCCCTTATGGGGCCACTGCTGATGCTATTGGGGTATGTGGGGCTGGGCTTTATTGCGGCACAGCGCCTAAAGATAGACCCACGGCCTATTGCAACACTGCTGGTGTACATCATTGCACCGCTGACAATTTTTCGCGCGCTGATGAACGGCGGCCCTACGGCTGAGTATTTGGTGCTGACGCTGGCGCTGTTTATTTTAGTGAGCACAATGGCGCTTCTCGTGCGCCGAGTGACGCAGCACCGCTTCGGCCCTCAGGAGGGTGCACTTTTAGCGTTCTCCTCCGGCACTGGCAATACTGGTTATTTCGGTTTGCCGGTAGCGCTTATTTTGCTGCCACCCGAGGGCGTGACGCTTTACCTGTTCTGCATGTTGGGTATTAATCTATATGAGTTTACGGTGGGGTTTTATTTAAGCGCCCGCGGCCACTTTTCTGTGCGCCAAAGCCTGATCAAAATCGCTCGCCTGCCACTCCTCTATGCATTTCTCTTTGCACTGCTACTAAATGCACTCAACATCACGTTGCCTGCTACCCTGATGAGTTCTTTGGACGTATTCCCTGCCACGTATACTCTGCTAGGCATGATGATTATTGGCATGACCCTCAGCCAGGTCACGCTGTCGGCGTGGGATACGCGCTTTGTCGCCACCTGCGTAGGGTTGCGCTACCTGCTTTGGCCGCTGGTCATGCTTGCCGCGGTGCTTGTGCTGCAGCAGGTCACACCGCTGGCCCCGGAGCTTGCCATGGCCCTGCTGCTGCTGGGCGTGGTGCCTATGGCTTCAAATGTCGTGGTGGTCGCTATGGAGCTGGGTATTCAGCCCCAAAAGGGCGCCCTCGCGGTGCTCACCACCACGCTACTGGCACCGCTGCTGATTCCGCTCTATTTAAGCCTGATGCTGCGCCTAACCGGCCTGGGTTAAAAACCCGCAATGTCCGACTGCTGCAGTGTTAGCGCCATGCGCTGCACCTCCGGATGACTGAAAAACGCTGCTAGCGCGTCGGCTCGAACTGGGCCGACACCCGGAATAGCCTGCCAATTCGCCCGTGAATAGCCTTCCAGGGTTTGCCAATTTCCCAGTTGGGCACTACCGCCGGGCGGCATGCCCAGCGCTGACAGCCATGCTGCGTAAGAAGCAGCCCTGGCAGCTCTGAATTGCGCTTCGAGAGCAGCAGCACGCACTGCTCCAATACCGTGGGCCTGTTGTAGCTGGGTAGGTGTCGCTTCCATCCATCCCAGTAAATCCGTAACAACGCCTGCGTCGATGAGCGCCTGCCAAGTGCCTTCTCCCACCCCTAGCATGCCCAACTGATCGCTTAAAAAGCTAAGCCTTGCCAGTAGCTGTGCTTCACAGCCCGACGTTAACGTAAAGCAACTCAGCAAATGGTAGCGCTCCGGCGAGGGGGCGCTTAACGCCGCCCGCTCACGCGCTTGCCAGACGACGTCCGTTACCTGGGGGATGGTCAGCCCTGCTAGCGTTACTGCCACTTGATCACCCGGCCTTATATCCCACGCTTGCCAGCGCTCTAACGAGTTTAACGAAACGCGGCTGATGCGCTTTCCTTCCAAGGTAACTGGGTAGAGCCACAGCAGTGGTGTCACGCGCCCGGTACGGCCTACGCGAAATTCCACGCCGCGTACCTGAGCCAACGCCTGTTGAGCTGGGTACTTCCAGGCGATTGCCCACTCTGGCGGCGATGAACTCCAACGCTGCACGCCAGGACGCTCCGCTTGTTTGAGCACAACGCCATCGGTAGCAAAGGGTAGCGCACCGTTAAACCACGCATCTCGCCAATAAGCGGCGTCGCGCTGTTCGTTTAAGGAGTGAGTGTAGTTGGCAGTATCAAAGCCCAGCGCAGTAAGCTCGGCAAGCCTTACAGCCATATCGGTGGGGCCATCCGGCCAATCCCATACAAATAGCCCGACTCGGTTCAAAGTATCGGGACTAGGTGATTGTTGCGCCATCGCTCCCGCCACGGCGCCCCGGGCACCAGATGCAGGGTTTTGTGACTGAACGTGGTCATTCAACACCCAATAAAGCTCGCCTTGAAGCACCATCGACAGTGGTATTGGCAGCAAATTGGGCACAGCAGGTAGCTGGTGAGCGCGGGCCGTCCAGTCTTGACCACGCTCGCCGTCCCCACGGCTCACGGCTTCGATTAACTCACCCTCTTGATAGCGTAGTGTGACCGCCACGCCATCTACCTTAGGCTGGATCCACAGGTTCTCCCGGCGGCTGGTAAAGCGTCGCACGCCGGCATCGTCGGCTTTATTCAAGCCGGTTTGAGCGAACGGGTGGTTCAAGGTGCCGCCACTGCGGGTCACTCTGGTAAGCGGGCGGTGGGGCGTTTTATCTCCCAGGCAAGCTTGCCAGCTGGCTAAGCGGTCCACCGCTTGGTCGTAGAGCTCGTCATCAATAAGTGATTTGCCCTGGTCATGGTAAGCGCGGTCCCATATCGCGACGTGCTCCGCCAACGCCTGGGTCTCAAGCGCCAGCTGCTCCCTTGGCCACGGTGGGCACTCTTGTGCCTGGACGTATACAGCGCCGCCTATTAGCCACACCCCCAGCAGCCATCGTTTAGCCGCCTTTATCCTTTTTTGCATACCCCAACTCCCGAGAGCGCTCCCTAACGACGCTGCTGGTAAACAACGGCTACATTACAGCCTTAGCCGCTAGCGAAGTAATCTTAGCGCATGCCGAGGCACTTTTTATAGCGAACATAAAAACGCCCCCTGGCCTAAGCCAAGGGGCGTTTTGGAAAATCTTCACTTTAAAGAGGTCTAGCTTGCCTTCACATGTGCTTTATAAGCCAGCGGCCTGACGCAGCGAAGTGGCTTTATCAGTCTTTTCCCACGGGAAGGCAGTAAAGGTTTCTTTATGTGCTTCGCCTTTGTCGTCTACCCAGCTGTAGCTGTGCTCAAACGGCTCGCGGCCAAAGTGGCCATAGGCGGCAGTAAGACGGTACATGGGATGCAGCAGGTCGAGCATTTTGGTAATCGCGTAGGGGCGGAGGTCAAAGTGCTCACGAACGAGATCAACAATCTTCGCGTCGTCGATTTTGCCAGTGCCAAAGGTATCAATAGATACCGAGGTGGGTTCAGCAACACCAATTGCGTAAGAGACCTGAATTTCGCACTTATCGGCAAGCCCTGCCGCCACAACATTTTTGGCTACGTAACGGCCAGCGTAGGCTGCGCTGCGATCAACCTTTGAGGGGTCTTTACCCGAGAATGCGCCGCCACCGTGTCGTGCCATACCGCCATAGGTATCCACGATGATTTTGCGGCCGGTTAAGCCACAGTCACCCACTGGGCCGCCAATCACAAACTTGCCAGTCGGGTTGATATGGTACTGGGTATTTTCATCCAGCCACTCAGCGGGAATCACCTGCTCGACGATTTCACGCTTGACCATTTTGCGCAGGTCTTCCTGGTCAATTTCCGGGTCATGCTGAGTGGACAACACGATGGCGTCAACGCCACAGGGCTGGCCTTGTGCGTTATAGCGGAAGGTGACTTGGCTTTTGGCATCCGGGCGCAACCACGGCAGCAAGCCGTTTTTGCGCAACTCTGCCTGACGCTCCACTAAACGATGCGAGTAGTGGATCGGCGCCGGCATAAACGAATCGGTTTCGTTGGTGGCGTAACCGAACATTAGCCCTTGGTCACCCGCGCCCTGGTCTTCTGGCTTAGAGCGGTCAACGCCCTGAGCAATATCAACGCTCTGCTTGCCGATCAGGTTGATCACCCCGCAGGTTGCCCCATCGAAGCCAACGTCGGATGAGGTGTAACCAATGTCGGTAATCACATCCCGTACCAGCGCTTCCAGATCCACCCACGCAGATGTAGTGATCTCACCGGCAATAATAGCTACACCGGTTTTCACCATGGTTTCACAGGCAACGCGCGCCTGCTTATCACGGGCAATAATGGCATCTAGCACCGCGTCGGAAATCTGGTCGGCAATCTTATCAGGATGGCCTTCTGAGACAGACTCGGAGGTAAACAGGGAATATTCGCTCATCGCGCACTCGACCCTCTGTATGACGGCTGCATAGTGACCGCAGCATCAGCAGGAAATCATGGCAGGAGGTTCCCTGCCCGTATAAAGAAGCGGCTCGACAACTTTTACGGCCGCTTCGGGAGGCAGAGTCTACACGCTGTTGGGAGTTCTTCACAGAAGCGGCCCGCAGAATTTGCCGCCGCGGGGGAAGTCAGCGACAATAGAGGCTTTATTATTTCTGTTTTCAGGCGAGGAGCACCCCCATGCCGTCCCGTTTTGAGCTAGCCAATGCCATTCGCGCCCTTTCCATGGATGCTGTTCAGAAGGCCAAATCTGGCCATCCTGGCGCCCCCATGGGCATGGCTGATATTGCCGAGGTGCTGTGGAATGACTACCTCAAGCACAATCCCGAAGACCCCAAGTGGGCTGATCGTGACCGGTTCGTGCTGTCTAATGGTCACGGCTCCATGCTGCTCTACTCACTGCTGCACCTTAGCGGCTATGAATTAAGCCTGGAACAGCTGCAAAACTTCCGCCAGCTGCATTCCCCCACCGCAGGCCACCCAGAGTACGGCTACGCGCCGGGCATCGAAACCACGACCGGCCCGCTGGGCCAAGGGTTTGCCAACGCCGTGGGCTTTGCGATTGCTGAGAAAACCTTAGCCGCGCAGTTCAACCGCCCGGGCCACACCATTGTTGACCACACCACTTGGTGTTTCTTAGGCGATGGCTGCTTGATGGAAGGTATCTCCCATGAAGCAGCGTCATTAGCCGGCACTCAGCAGTTGGGTAAGCTGGTTGCTCTGTACGACGACAACGGTATCTCTATCGATGGCGACGTTAAGGGCTGGTTCACCGACGACACCGCTAAGCGCTTTGAGGCTTACGGCTGGCACGTGGTGCCCAATGTAGATGGCCACAACCCTGAAGAGATCAAAGCCGCGATTGAGCTGGCGAAGAGCCACGACGATAAACCTAGCCTGATTATCTGCAAAACCATCATTGGTTTTGGCGCCCCGAACAAGCAGGGCAAAGAAGAGGCCCATGGCGCACCGCTAGGTGACGAAGAAGTGGCCCTGGCACGTAAAGAGCTTGGCTGGGAGCACCCGCCGTTCCATATCCCCGAGCCAATTTACTCCAAGTGGGATGCGCGTAATGCAGGTAAAACCCGCCAACAGGAGTGGGACGCACGTTTTGCACGCTATGCTGAGGCCTACCCAGCAGAAGCGCGTGAATTTAAGCGTCGCATGAAGGCGCAGTTGCCAAGCGACCTGTCCACAGAAGCGCTGATCGAGCAGGCCCAAGAAAAAGGCGAAAGCATTGCCTCACGCAAAGCCTCCTTTGAAGCGCTGAACGTGATTGGCCCGCAGATGCCCGAACTGTTGGGTGGCAGCGCTGATCTCGCACCCTCTAACCTGACGTTCTGGAAAGGCGCTAAAGCGATTACGCCAGAAGATGCCAGCGGCAACTACCTGCACTACGGGGTGCGTGAGTTCGGCATGGGCGCGGTCATGAACGGTATCGCGCTGCACGGCGGTTTCGTGCCTTATGGCGCTACTTTCCTGATCTTCATGGAGTACATGCGTAACGCGGTACGCATGGCAGCGCTGATGGAAAAGCAGGCTATTTACGTGTTTACCCACGACTCCATTGGCTTGGGTGAAGATGGCCCAACCCACCAGCCAATTGAGCAGCTAACCAGCCTGCGCACCACGCCCAACCTGAACACTTGGCGCCCCTGTGACGCCGTCGAAACCGTCGCCGCCTGGGATGCCGCCCTTAAACGCCACTCCGGGCCCACGGCGCTGGTGCTATCACGCCAAAACCTGCCCCACCAGTCACGCACCAAAACGCAGCTGGCCTCAATTCAGCGCGGCGGTTACGTTTTGAAAGATTGTGACGGTACGCCCGAGCTTATCCTGATTGCCACCGGTTCAGAAGTTTCCCTGGCCATGGACGCTGCCGCTGAGTTGGAAAAGCAGGGCAAAGCCGTACGCGTTGTCTCCATGCCTTCAACCTTCCGTTATAACGGCCAGGAAGAGGAGTATCGTGAGCGTGTACTGCCTAAAGCTGTCACCAAACGTATCGCCATTGAAGCAGGCCACGCCGACTACTGGTACAAATACGTGGGCCTTGATGGTCGTGTGATTGGCATGACCACTTACGGCGAATCAGCGCCAGCAGGTGAGCTGTTCAAGCACTTTGGCTTTACGGTTGACAACATCGTCAAACAGGCTAATGAACTGCTCGGCTAACGCTACGCAGGCTGATCAAGCGCGGGTTATGCAATGCCCGCGTTAAACGGTCTGCTATGGCTGATTAGTTATTGGTTAATCGGAGAAGTGGTGATCCACTTTTCCGGACTCCCTGTTTCTTCTGGGGTGGTGGGCATGCTGCTGCTGTGTGCCACTCTGGCACTACTTAGACGCGTACCCGCAAGCCTTGCCGCCGCTGCTCAACCGTTAATTGCCCTGCTCGCTATGCTGATTATGCCCGGCGTCGTCGGCGTGTTTTTTATGCTGGATGAGCTAGCTGGCGAATGGCTTGCGGTGCTAACTGCGCTGCTACTAGGCACGCTGCTTAGCGTTATGACCACGCTATGGCTGCTCAAACGTCTCATTGGACGCCCAAATGCCCGCTAGTCTTCTGAGCACCCTAACCGCTACCCCTCTGTTTGCTGTCGGTTTAACGCTTGCCGCTTTTTTACTTGGCAGCGCACTCTTCAATCGTCTGAAAAAGCCTTCATGGCTACCGGCTATTTTAATTGCCGCGCTGCTATTAGCAGCGACCCTCGCGGTGCTCGGCGTGCCCTACACGACGTATCAGCAGGGGGCTACGTGGCTCACGATACTGCTAGGGCCCGCGACCGTGGCGTTGGGCATGCCGCTCTACCAGCAGTTGCCGCGCATTCGTGAGTTATGGCGCCCTCTGGTGGTGTGCCTACCTATCGCGGCGATGCTTGCCGCTAGCTACGCCTTACTCATCGGTTGGTTAATGGGCAGCAGCCAGCATATCCTCGCCTCTATTGCTGCTAAATCAGTCACCGCACCTATCGCTATTGGCATTACCGAACAGCTGGGTGGCAGCGTGGCGCTGCTGATGGGGGCACTATTGTTGACCGGCGTGGTGACTATTCCGTTTGTCAGCTTTTGCGCAAAGCTGCTAAATATCGATGATGAGCGAATTATCGGCTTCGCTCTTGGCCTTAACGGCCATGCCATTGGCACCGTGCGGGCATTTGAACTCAGCCCAACGGCGGGGGCTTTTGCCTCACTCGGCATGAGCTTAACCGGCATATTAACCGCTCTGATGCTACCGCTTGCTTGGCAGCTTATCGGCATCGCCGGTTGAAATACGTTATCATCTCGCCACTTTATTTAAGAGCCGCTCTGTCTCATGGCTAACTCAACACCCACGTATCGTATCGCCATCAATGGCTATGGGCGTATTGGTCAATGCGTGCTTAGGGCACTGGTTGAGCGTAACCATCCCGAGCTTGAGGTGGTCGCCATTAATGAGCTTTCTGACCTCGCAACGATTACCTATCTGACCCGCTACGACACTACCCACGGACGTTTTCCAGGCGACGTGGATCACGATGGCGAAGCGCTGCTGATCAATGGCCAGCGAATCCACGTGCTGTGTGAACCTGACCCCAAGGCGCTGCCCTGGGCAGCTCTGGATATTGACCTAGTGCTCGAGTGCTCTGGCAGCTTCAAAGATCGTGCCACGGCGGAACTACATCTGGCAGCAGGCGCTAAGCGGCTACTGTTTTCTCAGCCCGCTGAAAGCGATGTGGATGCCACGATTGTGTGGGGCATTAACGAACACAAGCTAGCGCTTTCCCAGCGCATTCTTTCGGCAGCCTCTTGCACAACCAACTGCTTAGTGCCGCTGCTGACCGTACTGGATGAAGCGCTCGAACTGGAGCACGGTGTCACCACCACCATCCATTCGGCCATGAATGACCAGCCGGTGATTGATGCTTACCATCAAACCGATTTGCGGCTGACCCGATCTGCCATGCAGTCGATCGTACCGGTAGACACCGGCTTAGCTGTGGGCATCAGCCGCCTGATGCCAAGCTTAGCCGGGCGTTTTGAGTGCTTGCATGTGCGTGTACCGACCATCAATGTATCAGCGATGGATGTGGCATTAAGTGTGCGCCGAGATACGACTGCCGAACAGGTCAACGCTCTGCTGCGTACCGCCAGTGCGGAGCGACTTGCCGGTGTACTCGGCTATACGGAAGCTCCCATGGCATCGATTGATTTTAATCACGACCCGCGCTCTGGCATCCTAGACGCCACCCAAACGCGCGTCGCAGGCACGCGCTTGATTAAACTGCTGTGCTGGTTTGACAACGAATGGGGCTTCGCCAACCGCATGCTGGATATCAGCCAGCGGTTGGCGTCTCTAGAAGCGGGACACGCTGACTAGGGCTACATCACTACTTTTCACCTGTTTGAACACGAGGAAATCACTCGCATGAACGTGCAAAAAATGACTGACCTGCCCCTGGAAGGGCAGCGTGTGCTAATTCGTGAAGATTTGAATGTACCCATCAAGCATGGCCGTGTTTCCAGCGATGCGCGCCTGCGGGCAGCGCTGCCGACCATTCAAGCGGCGGCCAACGCAGGTGCAAAGGTCATGCTGATGAGCCACCTAGGCCGCCCCACTGAAGGCGAACCTAGCGAAGAGTTTTCCCTAGCGCCGGTGGCCGAACGCTTAGGAGAGCTTCTGGGCCGCCCGGTTACGCTTATTAGCGAGTATTTAGACACCGCGCTGGACCTGGCCAACGGCGAAGTCGTACTCCTTGAGAATGTGCGCTTCAATACTGGCGAAAAGAAGGACGACGAGCAGTTGGCCAAGCAGTATGCAGAACTGTGTGACGTATTTGTGATGGATGCCTTCGGCACCGCCCACCGCGCCCAGGCCTCAACCCATGGTGTTGCCCGCTTTGCCCCACAAGCCTGCGCAGGGCCCTTGCTTGCCCAAGAACTCGACGCCCTTGAAAAAGCACTGGCGAACCCTGCTCGCCCGATGGCAGCGATTGTCGGCGGCTCTAAAGTCTCCACCAAGTTAGATGTGCTCACCGCGCTTGCTGACAAGTGCGATCAGTTGATCGTTGGCGGCGGCATCGCCAACACCTTTATTGCCGCGGCAGGCTATAATGTGGGCAAATCACTCTTTGAGGCGGATTTAATCGGCCAAGCAAAAGCCTTGATGGAAAAAGTCGCCATCCCGCTGCCAACTGACGTAGTCGTTGCCACTGAATTTTCAGAGTCTGCCGAGGCGGTGGTCAAGCCAGTTGATCAGGTCGCTGATAACGAAATGATTTTGGATATTGGCCCAGACACCGCCGCCCACCTCGCCAGCTTGCTGAAAGATGCAGGTACTATTTTGTGGAACGGCCCGGTGGGCGTATTTGAAATTGACCAGTTTGGTAACGGCACTCGGGTAATCGCTCATGCTATCGCCGATAGCGCGGGTTTCTCGATTGCTGGCGGCGGTGATACCTTAGCGGCCATCGATAAATATGCCATTGCTGACCGTGTTTCCTATATTTCCACAGGGGGTGGTGCGTTTCTTGAGTACGTTGAAGGCAAGCAGTTGCCTGCCGTCACCGCGCTCGAAGCAGCTGCCCAACGCGGTTAATACGCATCGCGCTGAACCTGCACGCTCATAGCATCTGTGCACATAGACAACCCCGATTCAAAAACATACATAAGGTGACCCCATGGCTTTGATCAGCATGCGTCAAATGCTCGACCACGCTGCCGAATATGGCTACGGCATTCCAGCATTCAACGTTAATAACCTTGAGCAGATGCGCGCCATTATGGAAGCTGCTGATGCCACCGACTCTCCGGTGATCGTGCAGGCTTCTGCCGGCGCACGCAAATACGCCGGTGCCCCTTTCCTGCGCCACCTGATTTTGGCAGCGGTGGAAGAGTTCCCGCATATTCCCGTCGTTATGCACCAGGATCACGGCACTAGCCCTGCGGTTTGCCAGCGCTCCATACAGCTGGGCTTCTCCTCTGTCATGATGGATGGCTCCCTGGGTGAAGACGGAAAAACCCCCATGGACTACGACTACAACGTCGACGTCACGCGTCGTACCGTAGAAATGGCGCATGCCTGCGGCGTTTCCGTCGAGGGCGAGCTAGGCTGCCTAGGCAGCCTGGAAACAGGCATGGCCGGAGAGGAAGACGGCATCGGCGCCGAAGGTAAGCTAGACATGGAGCAGATGCTAACCGACCCAGAAGAAGCCGCTGAATTTGTAAAAGCCACCCATGTGGATGCGTTAGCGATCGCCATCGGCACCAGCCACGGCGCTTATAAATTCACTAAGCCGCCCACTGGCGACACCCTCTCCATTCAGCGTATTAAAGAGATTCATGCGCGGATTCCTGACACCCACCTGGTGATGCACGGCTCCTCCTCAGTGCCCCAGGAGTGGTTGGAAGTTATCAATCAGTACGGTGGCAAAATTCCGGAAACCTACGGGGTACCCGTGGCAGAGATTGTCGAGGGCATCAAGTATGGTGTTCGAAAGGTCAATATCGACACTGACCTACGCCTAGCCTCCACCGGCGCAGTACGCCGCTTCCTGGCCGAAAACCCCGCGGAATTTGATCCTCGTAAATTCTTGAAAGAGACTGTCACGGCTATGCGCGACCTATGTATCGCGCGCTACGAAGCCTTTGGTACAGCGGGTAACGCCAGCAAGATTAAGCCAATTAACCTGGAAGAAATGTTCCTACACTATGAGCGCGGCGAACTGGCTCCCAAAGTAAAATAAGTGTGTAGATAACGCACCTTCGAAAAGACGACCAGCCGGTCGTCTTTTTTAATAACACAGGTTACGAGTGAAGGAATAAATATTGCAACGCAGCATTAATGCGCTAACACTGGTGATGAAGCCACGAAGTTTCGTGGTCCAGCAAGGAGGCAACAACGCTTATGAAATCCACGACTCCTCTTTCCCTAATACCCAATTCACCAGTAGCAATGCTAGATATCTGGAAAGCGGGATTTATGGCATTTGAGCTATGGAGCTCTTCATTATCGACCATCGCCATGCGTCAACAGCTATGGCAAACAAAGCCTTTTTTTAGTCCCTCCATGATGCGCGAAAATCAGCGTATGGTGACTGAAAAGATAGAGGCCAGTATGGAAGCTGGCCTTGTTATGCAAAAAGCGCTGTTTGGCGCCATGAGTGGAAACTACGCTCCATGGTGGGTAACCAGTCAAAAGACTATGAAGCCCTACCACCGCCGTAGCAGTGCTAACTCCCGCCGCTTGTCCCGCTAGTGCTGCTCGCTATCGTGCTCACTCTGCTCATCTTCACCTTGTACGATAGCGTCATCAGCACTCCCCGTACCACCGGTTCCCCCTTCGGCATTATCTTCCCCATCGCTTTCAACACTACTTGAGCCTACCTCAGCACCACTAGAGTCTGACTCATCACGCTGCAGCGCGCCTGCCTTAATACCGTACTTTTCTTCCAACGCAGCATCGTCTAACGCTTCGGCCTGGGTATCGTCTGATTCCGTTTCCTCAGCCAGTGTGGGGCCCGCCGCTAACAGTAAGCTGCCTAACGCAATTGAAAGCAACCAAGGGGGAAGTCGCATGGGTGGTCTCCTTTTTATAGTAATAACAGCTTAGCCTATAGAGCGTATGCCTTCAGAAGAACGCCGAAAAAGCGCATTCAATCTTATCTGTGCATAATGGCCAACCAGCGTTATCGTATAAAAATTATAAAACAGTGTTCACAAAGGGCGTAAAATCTCGTTCAATAGCAGTGTGTCGGTTTCAACTAACATGGGCAGCGCTCTTTGCGCTCCAAGGAACGACAATGCCGCTTCCACTTTTGCTGTTTGACTGTGATGGCACCCTCGTTGATAGCGAGCCTCTTTTAGCTGAAGAGATGGCCATTGGCCTTAACTCTGTCAGCTTGCCGTTTGCTGCTTCTGATTATCTTGGGGAGTTTCGCGGCACTCGCTTCCGACGTATCGTGGCCGAGCTCCAACATCGCTATGGTGAAATAGATTCCGAGCGGCTCGACCATATGGAGCATAAGATGCGCGCCAAGCTGGCTGAACGACTGGCCACCGAATTGACCACTATCTCTGGCGCCCGTGAATCGCTCGACGCATTAAGCCACTTTCCTAGCGCGGTTGTTTCTAATGGCCCAGAGAGTAAAATCCGCACTGCCTTACAAACCACCGGCCTCACCCACTATTTTGGTAATCGGCTGTTTAGTGGTTATACCGCCAATTGCTGGAAGCCAGAACCCTGTTTACATCTGCACGCAGCCAGTATCATGGGCTATGCTGCCCATGACTGCATTGCGATAGACGATGCGCTTGTCGGCGTTCGCGCCGCGCTGCAGGCGGGCATGACGGTTATCCATTTAAACCGTTTTCCGGATGCCGAAAGCACCCCTGAAGGCGCGATTATGATTAGCAGCATGTATCAGCTACCCGCAGTGGTGGAGCAGCTGACACATGAATGGCGGCTGGCAGCAGTGCCTCAACACTCAACAGGGAACTAGCATGGCTTCTTTACGTGACCAGCTTGGAGGGCTTGTATACTCAACCGAGCATGGAAAAACTTGCCCAGATTGCCGCGAGTCAATCGATGACTGCCGCTGTGAGATCGCCAGCGAACAGCAGCGCCTCGCTGCACTGGACGGCATTGTGCGTATTCGCCGTGAAACTAGCGGCCGTAAAGGCAAAGGCGTCACGACTATCAGTGGCATACCTCTGAATAACACAGAACTTAAAACACTCGCTAAGACATTGAAAAAACGCTGTGGCACGGGTGGTGCCGTTAAAGATGGCGTGATCGAAATTCAGGGCGATCATCGCGAGACACTGCAGCAAGCGTTAACGTCGCTCGGCTACCAAGTAAAGTTGGCGGGCGGCTAACACACCTCTATGATGTCGGTTTACGTAAGTAAACTGCTAAAGGGCAAGGCACTGCAATGGTTTGGCTGGAATACCTGCTACCGCTCATCTTTCTGTTCCCCATGGCGGCCATGGGCGGCATCGTATTAGCACTGCGGAGCTTACACGACGCCCGCGTTCACTCGCCGTTTGACGCCCCACTGCGTGAACCTGGACAAGCGCTAAGGCACCGTCTGGACAAAGCTTTCTCAAGCCTATTTCTAAACGGTGCATTGGGTCCTATTATAAGCCTTGCGCCGCTGGTTTATGGCATGGGTAGGATGCTATTTGTTGAGCAGCAGGACTGGGTGGAGTGGGCACTTTATGGCTTACTAAGCACGCTGTTGGTATTAGCGTTTTCCCTGCTGTTAATTCGCGATTACCAGCGTATTCGTCGGCTTAAGCTCGGCCTAGCCTGCGAGTTAGCCGTTGGCCAAGAACTAGAGCGCTTAGTAAGGCCCGAAGCGCACCCTTATTATGTCTTTCACGATGTCCCTACCGATAGCTTTACCATCGACCACGTAGTGGTGACACCCCATGGTATTTTTGTAGTAGAAACCCGGGCTCGGGCGCTGGCGATCGGTACTGATGGTAAAGAGATAAACAGCGTCGCGGTTGAACGCGAGCGTCTGCGCTTCCCTCATTGGCAGGAGCGTCGCCCCTTGCATAAAACACGTCAAGGGGTCAGTTGGTTAACTCAGTGGCTGGAGCGACGCTGTGGTGTGCCTGTACCCGTTAGAGGAGTGCTTGTATTACCCGGCTGGCAAATCGATACCAGCGAAGCATCGCCGGATATTTTGGTGGTCAGCGGCGAGCACCTTGCCCGCCAGTTGACAGAGTTAACCCCAGGCCAGATGAGCGATGCCATCCACGATCGAGTGATTCACATTCTCCTCGAGCGCGCGCGACTGATGGAGCTGAAGCATTTACGCGAGCCCTCGGTGTAGGCATGCGTTAGTAGCCGCGTAAACGGCCTCCCATCTCCTGAGCTAAATCCACCGCGTAGTGATCCGTCATCCCACCGATAAAGTCCAGCATTCGTCGATAACTGTCGTATAACGTCCAAGATGGCAGCGGTGTGTTTTCACCAATTAACGCCAACACTCGTTGATGTTTAAAAGAGCTTTTTCCCGTGTGGTGCAGCTCGTGGGCTGCTCCGATAAAGGCTTCCAACAGAATACCCAGCGTGGTGTAAGCACCAATTTCCAGCTTCGCTTTACGCTCATTCTGGAAGATACGCTCACGGGCTAATTGTTTGGCTGCCCGCACGCCCCAGCCCAAATCTGGGTGGCACAGCTCAAGCAAGTCCTCTCCTAGCGTTCCACTCAACAATGCCTGTTCATACTCTACAAAGACAGCACCTACGTCGTTCACAGCACGTTCCATGGCTGCCCCTCTTAGCAGCGCGATGCGTCGACGCTGGGAAACCTGTCTACGCTCCATATCTGCGTATTCAGGCGGAAATTCACCGGCAATTTGCCGCAGTATTTCAACCACCTCTTCATAGCGCAAGATGCCCATTTCCAACCCATCTTCCAGGTCGAGCAAGGCATAACAAATATCATCAGCTGCTTCGACAAGCCATGCTAACGGATGGCGACACCAGCGCTGCTCCCCCTGGGGAAGTAAACCAACGGCGTCTGCCACTTCTGTTAACAGTGCTTGCTCAGATTGATAGCAGCCAAACTTGCCCGCCCGGCCGCTATAGCGCACTGTCCATGGGTATTTAAGCAGTGTACCGAGCGTTGCCGCAGAGAGCCGCATCCCCCCATTGAACTGGTTGTACTCAATTTGGGTAATTACCCGAAATCCTTGAGCATTACCTTCATAGGTCAATAAATCTTCCCGCTCAGCCTCTGAAAGTCCATCTAGCAGACCGCTTCCCTGGGCGCGTCGAAACCAGTCACGTATGGCGTATTCGCCAGCATGACCAAACGGTGGGTTGCCAATATCATGACCTAAGCAGGCGGTTTGAACGATTACCCCAAGATCAGCAGGGGTTATCCAATCAGGCAGACGATCGCGTAGCAGCTCTCCGACGATCATACCCAATGAGCGACCAACGCAGCCAACTTCTAGTGAGTGGGTCAGGCGCGTATGGATATGGTCATTTTCAGTCAGCGGATGCACCTGGGTCTTTCGCCCAAGACGCCGGAAAGAACCAGAGAATACAATACGATCATGATCTTTATGGAAGGGGCTGCGGCCTATTTCACGGGTACTATCAGTGCGATTATCGTGAAGGCGCTGGGGGGAAAGCAACTGATTCCACTGCATTTGTGTCATAGCATTCCTCCTTGAAATGCTACATTTTGACATAAAACACCAGAAAACCGCACGTTAGTATGAGGTGTGGCATTTCCTACTCACGATTCCTCCCTTACGCCTCACCACTTACCCCTCACGCATAAAAAAATCCCCCAAGGCATCAGCCCTGGGGGATTTTTCTTAATAAGTGCCTGACGATGACCTACTCTCGCATGGGGAGACCCCACACTACCATCGGCGCTAAGCGGTTTCACTGCTGAGTTCGGCAAGGGATCAGGTGGTTC
>NZ_AHBC01000013.1:0-109940 GCF_000236625.2 Halomonas sp. GFAJ-1 | reverse complement strand
CGGCCACGCGATGGCCGCGCTCTACCACCTGCTTGACGGCTTCGATTTTGAATTCTTCAGTGTAGCGGGGATAGCTCATGGTTCCTCCTAGATACCTTTAGTATAAGGCCTGGAGGTGTCTACGAAACCTGGGGCGATTCAGTTTTGAGCCTGGTAGATGGCAGTTTTGCCATGTATGCTCAAAATCATGCCAAAATCAGATCATGCACGAAAGCTTGCCAACCCTCTTGTCGTCGCCATCGCCTACGACGGTCTATGTACGTTTGAGCTTGGTGTGGCAGTAGAAGTATTCGGCTTGCCACGGCCTGAGATGGGGGAAAACTGGTACCAATTTAAAATAGCTGGTATTGACCCAGGCGAGATGCGAGCAATAGGTGGAATGCGTGTTGTCGTCGATGCTGGAATAGAAATCATCGATCAGGCTGGCACTATTATTATACCCGGCTGGCGTGGTGCTACGGAGCCTGTTCCAGCGACTCTAATCAAGACGATATGCAAGGCACATGCTAATGGTGCTCGTGTGCTATCGATATGCTCGGGAGTCTTTGTCCTGGCCGAAGCGGGATTGCTCAAAGGTCGGCGAGGCACGACGCACTGGCGCTACACAGATACTTTAAGTCAGCGTTACCCTGAGATTGCGGTCGAGCCTGATGTTCTTTATATCGATGAAGGCGATGTAATGACGTCGGCTGGTAGTGCCGCTGGTATTGATCTCTGCCTACATTTAGTGCGTCGTGATCATGGTATGCAGGCAGCCAATATGGTCGCTAGGCGTTTGGTCGTCCCTCCGCACAGAGATGGCGGACAGGCTCAGTTCATTGAGCGCGCAGTACCTTCTTTATATGAAAGTTCTCGGATTGGGCCACTCCTTGACCATATACGAGAGGAGATTGATGGCAATTACACTGTAGCAAGTATGGCTAGCATTGTCGGAATGAGTTCTCGAACCTTTCTACGGCGCTTCGAGGCTGCGACAGGCACGACTCCAGCGAAATGGCTTCTTATAGAGCGCCTGGAAAAGGCTCGATGTTTTCTTGAAAGTTCCACGATGACTATCGAGCAGATAGCCACAGCTTCTGGGTTTGGGTCGACTGCGAATTTGCGGCATCACTTTCGTCAGCAACTATTAACGACCCCGACAGCCTATAGAGAAATGTTTCAGAGGGCGTTAGATCAGTGATTTCAAAGCTAAGGTGGCCTTTAAATTTAGCTGACTGGCAATTTGCCGCCTTGGTCTTAAAGTGAGAGCAAGTAAAAGATATGAATCTACTCTTCCTAGGCACCTCCGCCGGTGTCCCGACTAAAACAAGAAGCGTCTCCGGCGTCGCTCTGCGAGAGAGCAAGGGGAAGGGCTGGTACCTGATCGATTGTGGTGAGGGCACCCAGCATCAGGTTTTGCATACGAAGCTGTCTTTCCATTCCTTGAAAGCCATCTTGATTACTCACGTACACGGCGACCACTGCTATGGGCTGCCGGGCATTCTGGCCAGTGCGACCATGGGTGGGCGCACAGCACCGCTGACTATTGTGGCCCCGGCGGGTATCCAAACTTGGCTGGAAGCGACATGTGCGGTCACCCAGCTCAGCTTGCCCTTTGCTCTGGAATTTATCTGCTCCGATGAACTGCCCTGCGTTGAGTTTGAGAGCATGGCGGTAACGACGTTTGTGCTTTCCCACCGCGTGCCGTGCTATGCCTATGCGTTCACCGAGCGCAATGTGGATGCTGCCCTGGACGTAGATAAATTAGATCAGCAAGGGATTCCCAGAGGGCCTTTGTGGGGGCAGTTGAAGCAAGGAATGGATGTAGCGTTTGAAGGCAAGCAACTGCGCAGCCAGGATTATTTGCTGTTCAAACACGCCCCTAGAAAAGTGGTGATTGCCGGAGACAACGACCAGCCCGAGCTGTTGGCGCAAGCGTGTGCTGGAGCGCAGGTGTTGGTTCACGAGGCCACCTACACCGAAGAAATGGCCCAGAAGGCCGGTGAGGTAGGGCATAGCTACGGCAAGCAGGTGGCGGCATTTGCCGAGCGGGTCACGCTGCCCAACTTGGTGCTCACCCACTTTAGCCCCCGTTATCCGCTTATCTCTCATGCCTCTCCCTCCATTGAGGATATCCGTAAAGAGGCGCACAGCGCTTATTCAGGCACGCTCTACATGGCGCAGGATTTTGGCGAATACAGCTTGGATAAGGCGGGCCGCTTTTCTGAACTCGTGGGCGAGTAGCGTTCTCGCATATGTCCTATCTATCGACGTAGCACTGCTGCTCGAAAGCAGTGACTTCAGTATCAAAACGCCTCGCGTTCACTCATAAAGTCTGGAGTAGCACTTTGGCCATCAAACCAGCGGTCCCACGCTTCACTTTGTTGGCTTTTAAACACCGCGGCTTTTCCATGGTGGCCTCCTTAATCAGCACTGCCGTTACTCACTATATCCACGTACCATGTTTTCTTTCGTCTGATTGAATGTTGGGATATGCCGTAGGGGTTAACAAAATGCAAAAGGTAAGAATCGACCTAGTATCCGATGTGGCCTGCCCGTGGTGCGCCATTGGCTACCGGCGCTTGGAGCAAGCGTTAGAGACACTGGGTGGCGAGATCGATATTGAGCTGGTCTGGCAGCCTTTTGAGCTGAATCGCGATATGCCGCCTGAGGGCGAGCCGATTTTGGAGCACTTGTGCCGCAAGTACGGCAAAGACGCGGCCAACATGGAGCAGTCCCAACGCGAGATTATGGCCGCTGCCGAAGAGCTTGGGCTGAATTTCCGTGGTGCCCTGGAGCGCCGGGCGAACAATACCTTCGCCGCCCACCGCGTGCTGGCATGGGCCGGAACGCAACACCAAGAGACGGCGCTTCAGCTGGCCCTATTTGAGGCCTACTTCGGTGAAGCGAAAAACCCCGCCGACCCAGCGGTGCTGCGCGAAAAGGCTATTGAGGTTGGGCTAGACGGCGACACCGCCGAAGCCATTGCCCGCTCTGATCAGTACACGGATGAAGTGCGTGAAGCCGAGCAGCGTTTTATGGACGCGGGAGTAAATGCCGTGCCCGCATTTATTCTCGATGGCCGCTACCTAATCTCCGGAGCCCAGCCCGCCGACGTGCTGGTGGATGCGCTGCGCCAAGTGGCCGAAGAAAACGCCAGCCGCTAACGCCCTGTAGGCTTCGATCTAAAAGGGGGGCTAGTGGCTCATCCTCCAGCAATGGGTGCAAAATCTCCGTTTATCTGCAGCCACAGATGAGGGCGGGCACTCGACTATCAGTTATTCTTATTTCATAAAATAACCGCAATGCTTAAACACTCTAACGCAAGAACTCCTGCAATGTAGTGCTAGCCTGGTCGTTTAGGTTATGGGGTGGAGTCAAAGAACCAAGCAAAGGAATGAAAATAGTTATGGGCAGTAAACGTCTCTTTGATTTAAGCGACGAGAGTGGCGTTCTTAGAACCTCTATCGCGGTGACACTGGTGATTGCTGGCCTGGGAATTGGCTTTGGCCTGATATCGGGGTCGTTTTCGATTATGTTCGATGGCATCTATGCGATGGTGGATGCCAGCATGAGCCTGCTTTCGTTACTGGTAGTGAACCTTATTACCTCCTTCGCAGCCTCGAAAGGGCTTTCCCGCAAGCTTAGAGAGCGATTTTCAGTGGGCTTTTGGCATCTTGAGCCCATGGTGTTGGGGGTGAACGGTACGCTGCTGATTGGCGTTGCGATTTATGCATTGTTTAACGCTATCAGCAGCTTGCTGGAGGGCGGGCGCGAGCTTGAGTTTGGGTGGGCGATTGTCTACGCAGTGATTACGCTCATTGCATGTGTAGTGATCGCCACCGTTGAAGCCCGAGCCAACCGCCGGATAGGCTCAGATTTTGTGCGCCTTGATGTAAGAGGGTGGGTGATGTCCGCGGGCATTACTGCTGCGCTGCTGGTGGCGTTCTCCCTTGGCTATATCGTGCAGGGAACCCCATGGGAGTGGATATCACCCTATATCGACCCGGCGGTGCTTGCGGTTGTGTGCCTCATTATTATTCCGCTACCTGTCTCAACTGTCAGGCGAGCCTTGGCAGATATCTTCCTTGTCACTCCGTCAGCACTTAAGCAGCATGTCGACCAAGTGGCGCAAGCATTTGTCCAAAAACATGGCTTCACTACCTATCGTGCTTACATTGCGCGTGTGGGCCGATCCAGGGAGATTGAACTTTATTTTATTGTTCCCAGCGATGCACCGGCGCGGACCATTGGCGAGTGGGATGCTCTGCGTAACGAAGTGAGCGACTTGGTGGGCGATGAAGGGCCGCACCGCTGGCTAACGGTCGTGTTTACCGGGGACCTGGAATGGGCCGATTGAGGTGTACGCCGTGTAACAGACATGACTAAGGAGCCCGTATGGCAAGGATGCAAGCAACCCCGCTGGTGACCAGTATCATTGCACTGCTGGGGCTATGGATGGTTTTACGGCATTTACCGGACTTTGCGGTATCGCTGACAATGGTGTTGTTTGGCCAGGAGGATATACCCGCTAGTGTGTTAACGGTTCATGCTGTGCACTTTTTCAGTAATACGCTGATAGGTCTCTGCCTTATTTTATTGCGCGAGAAGCTGGGCAGGAGGTTGGTACCGCAAACTGTAGGCGTGTTAGTGAGTACACCTGCATGGCTGGCAGTAGGTGCAGCACTAATGGGTATTTATTTTGTGGCGATGGGCGCGGTGTCTATTGGCGAGAGTTTTGCACAATCGCGACCAAGCGCTACTCCCTATTTACGATGGCGGGGTGGTGCCTCTGTCTTAATAGGCGTCCTTCTATTTGTTGGCTCGGCGGGAATTGGCCGACTGTGGGCGTTGTTGTTGGGCTTGCGACGTGCTGGATGGTGATTAGAGAAAGACTAGGCTATACCGAGATTGGTCTACTAAATCAGTCAGCGGTTGTCGGGGCGTGAGGTTGGTTTATAGAGCCTGAGCCTGGTTTACAGAGCCACGATGTAAGCGCTGGCCCCAAAGAGCCAGCGCTCACGCCTTTACCTCAAAAACTCTCGCAGTGTTTCGCTAGCCTGGTCGATGGATAGAACACCATCCAAGTGGCCTCTGTTGCCTTCCAGGGTTTCAAGCGCCACCTCGTTGCCGCCTGCCTCAATTAACTCTGCGGTATGGCGCACGCCTTCGGGGGCGAATACAAGGTCGTTTTCACTGTAGAGCATTAGCGTGGGGGCGTTGATGGCGGCAAGCCCTTCCTCTAACGAGTCACCGTAGCCCGCCACAAAGGTTTGGTTGGCGCGCACCAGATACAGCAGGTGATTGGCATCGGAAAGCTCTGCGCGGGCGGCAGCAACGTCATCCAGGGTTTTCTCAATCGCGTAGCGGGCGTTGATATCCTGGGCGGGGTCGCGCTCTTCGTCGGCCCAGTCGCGGTTGAAGGTTTCATTGGCCCACTGCCAGTGGTTGGCGTTGAGCGTGACGAGCTTAAGCGCTTCTTTCAGCCCATCGGTGGGTGGTTCACCGTCGTAGTAGTTACCCTCGTTCCAGTTGGCATCCAGTCGAATCGGCGCGGCCCAAGCGCTAAGCGTTGCCAGTAGCCATGGGTCGGCAACGCCGCCACCGATAACAGGTATTAGCCTATCGACCTTGTCAGGGTAAGCACTGGCCCACTCTATTGCTTGAAGAGCGCCCATGGAAGCGCCCATCACGGCATGCAGCGATTCAATGCCTTGGCTTTCTAAGAGCTCGCGCTGCACTTCTACAAAGTCGCGAATCGTCACCACGGGAAAGTCCATTCCCCAGGGCTCGTCGGTGTCTGGGTTAATTGAAGCGGGGCCTGTGGTGGTGACATTGGGGTCATTGGTATTCAGGTTTACCAGCGTATCCGAGGAGATAATGTAGTACTCATCGGTATCCAAAGGTTTGCCGGGGCCAATGATCGCATCCCAGTAGCCGGTCGGCTCGCCATCGGCGTCATAGCGGCCTGCAGCATGGCTGGTGCCGGAAAAAAGTGGGTAATCAGAATAGCGTTATCGCGCGCCTCATTAAGCTCGCCATAAGCTTCCCAGCCTATCGTCACGTTGGGGATTGTCTCGCCGCCTTGCGTGGTGAAGCTCTCCATCTCGAAGGTTTGCTTTTCGACGACGCCATCCCAAGCCCATAAGGACGTGGCTAGCAGCAGGCCAAGACCGGTTAACGAGGCAAATGTGACCAGTGCATAGGGTTGCTTGCGTTGCATGCGCTTTCCTTTTTTGAGGGGTTGTTGTGATTGTTTTGGGGCTACTGATGGCAGCCTCCCCCCTCAGCATAGTCAGCGTTAGATGTTTTTGAACGGATTTAGCCCATTGGCCTGCTGCATCATCATGCGTTTGGCGAGCGGTACGCGTTCGGCAAGGTGAAGGCTAAGGTCGCCCAGCTGGCGTAGTGGTCTGGAACCCGTAAATAAATGGTGGAAGCTGTCGGTGGCGGCGATCATCGCTTGGTTAGCCGCTCGGCGCTGACATTCAAAGCGGAGTAGGTTGAGGTAGTCGCCGGGGTCGCGGCCTTGCATGATAATTTCGGCCAGTGTGTCGGCGTCGTGCAGGCCAATATTTAACCCTTGGCCAGCCAGCGGGTGCACAACATGGGCCGCGTCGCCAATCAGTGCTAAGCGCTTGCCGATATAGCGCTTGGCGTGTTGGCGTTTAATCGGAAAGCTGGCATGTGCAACGATACGGGTGAGCTTACCGAGACGTTTGGGGAAGGTGGTTTCAATGGCGTGCTGAAGCGCCTCATCAGATAGCTGCTCGCGGGCTTTGGTGGCTTCATCGCTGTCGTACCAAACGAGCGATGCGCGCTGGCCGGGTAAGGGTAGCATCGCGATGGGGCCAGTGGGGGTGAACACCTGCCAGCTGATATCCTGCTGGGGCAGCTCAGTCTCAACGTTAATAATCATCGCCCGCTGATGGTAGTCGTAGCTACTGATGCTAATGCCCGAAAGCTCTCTAAGCGTTGAGCGGGCGCCATCTGCACCCACAATCAAGCGGGCGCTTAGGGTTTTACCGTTATCCAGCTCCAGCATGCGGCCAGTAGTGGCTGCCATGGTGCTTAGCGGTGCGCATTCGGTGTAACAGGTAACGCTGGGAAGGTTCGCCAGGCGTTGCCACAGCGCGTACTGCAGCGTGCGGTTTTCGATAAAGAGGCCGAAGTCGTCCATGCCGCTCTCTTCGGCGGAAAATAGCGAGTGGCCGGTGCCGTCCTGGTTGGACACATCAATATGGCGAAACGGGCAGCAGCGCTCCTCAGGAAGTTCGGTACCGCTCGCTTTCACAAACGCCAGTGAGCGGGCATTAAGCGAAGAGATACGCAGGTCATAGTCGCCACTGAGCGGAGCTGGGGCGCTGCCACGTTCTACTAAGCCAACCGACATACCCGCATGGCCAAGCCGAGCCGCCAAGGCGGCGCCCACCATACCGCCGCCAACAATAATAATCTCGTGATCCCACTGCATGAGACACTCCTTACGTTGAAAACGAGGGCACATTGCATGTGCTTTGATTGTCATACAGTATCGTTTACTTGTAGCAATATTGCCTAGGGTGATCCATTGACGCAGGCCGTGGAAATGACAACTAGCACCGCGAAAGCGGGGGAAGCGTTGGCGGATTTTATCAAACGCTATTCTAAATTGTGGGTGATTACCGGGGCAGGGGTAAGTACTGACAGCGGCATTCCTGATTATCGGGATGCTGATGGGCAGTGGAAGCGGCCGCCGCCGGTGCAGCACGGCGATTTTATGGCATCACTCGCCGTGCGCCAGCGCTACTGGGCGCGCGCGCTGGTGGGCTTTAAAGCCATGCGCGAAGCCCAAGTGAGCGGGGCGCATCGTGCGTTGGCAGCGCTTGAGGCGATGGGACATGTGGAGCTACTGGTAACGCAAAATGTGGATCGTCTACACCAGCGAGCGGGCTCTAAAAAGGTAATCGACCTGCACGGTAGGGCAGACGTAGTGGCGTGTATGGCGTGTGAGTATCAAATGATGCGCCACGCCATGCACAGTGAAATGGCTAGGATGAATCCCTATTTTGCGGCGCTGGACGCCCGCCATGCCCCCGATGGCGATGCGGACTTAGAGACTGATTTCTCTAGCTTTAAGGTACTTAACTGCCCGCGCTGCCAGGGGATATTAAAGCCCCAGGTGGTCTATTATGGCGATGTGGTGCCCCCTGCTCGGCGGCTAGCTGCTCAGGCGGGGCTTGAAAATGCGAACGCGGTGCTCGCAGTGGGTACCTCGTTGATGGTTTATTCCGGCTACCGTTTCTGCCGCGAAGCCCACGCCAGGGGCATGCCGGTGGCCTCGCTCTCATTGGGCGTCACCCGGGCGGATGCACTGTTAACCCATCAGTGGCGGGCGCCGTTAACGCCTGTTTTAGAACATGCGGTGGCCTGCCTGACGCGAGGTTAACGTGCTTTTGATACCCAAGGATTGTTGTCTATCCATAGCCGCCAAGGGGCATCGCGGTCGGCGGGCTGGGCATAGTCGATACCCACGCGGGGGCCAGAGGCAACGGCGTGGGGCGGCTCGCCTGCCGTTATCCATAGCGCGTTAGGTTGAGTCATATCATGGCCATACAGCGCTTTATCAATACGTAGCGCTCGGGAGAGCTTGCCGGGGCCATTGCTCAGGTTATGCCCCCGCACATCACGCAGCGCACGCATAGCGGCTTCACCGGTAACCGGCTCTACCGCGCGGATAAGCACTGCGCAGGGGTTGCCTTCTGGCTGGGTGACCACGTTCAGCAGCCAGTGCATGCCATACACCAGATATACATAGGCGTGCCCCGGTGGCCCGAACATGGCCTCGGTTCTTGGTGTTTTCCGCCGGTGTGCGTGGCAGGCGGAATCTTCAGACCCACGGTACGCTTCAGTTTCCACAATCTTCGCTACCATGAGTTCGCCTTCATATTGGCGTACTAAATGGCAGCCCAGTAAGTCGTGGGCAACCTTAAGCGTATCCCTGCAATAAAAATCCCGTATAAGCGGTGTTAAATCGTCGCCCTCAACCGGGGCCATACCATTGGTTAGTGATTTCGTCTGCGGCATGTTATCGCCAATTACTTGAGTAAGCTGCTAGGGTATTCTCTAGGCGACTATTTTAAAAGCGGAGGCCCCTGTGCTGCCATTTGAACACCAGTTTGCAACGCTTCCCGAGCCACTGTGGTCTGCTTGTCAGCCTATGCCAGTGAGCCACCCCACGTTGATTGCGTTTAATGAGCCCTTGGCGGAAACGCTAGGTATGAAGGACAAACCTGATGATGCCACCCTTACCCAATGGTTTAGCGGTAATCAGCTACCGCCAGGCGCTGAGCCTCGGGCGCTGGGCTACGCAGGACACCAGTTTGGCAACTTTGTACCGCAGTTGGGCGATGGCCGCGCCCTGCTGTTGGGGGAAGTGGTCGACCAGAAGGGGGGACGTCGTGATGTGCAGCTAAAAGGCAGCGGCCGCACGCCGTTTTCCCGTGGCGGTGATGGCCGTTCGCCGCTGGGCCCGGTGCTGCGGGAGTATCTCGTCAGTGAGTTTATGGCCGCGGTCGGTGTACCAACCACCCGCGCCTTGGCGGCAGTGGCGACCGGTGAGCGAGTGGTTCGCCAATTACCCGAACCCGGCGCAGTATTTACCCGTGTGGCCAGCAGTCATATTCGCGTAGGCACCTTCCAGTTTGCCGCCGTGCGACGGGACGAACAGGCACTTAAAGCGCTGGCAGATCACGTTATTGCGCGCCACTATCCCGAAGCAGCCAGTGCCGAAGACCCCTACCTCGCCCTATTAGAAGCGGTTGTCGCTCGGCAAGCCACACTGGTGGCACGATGGATGAGCTTTGGCTTTATTCATGGCGTGATGAACACCGACAACTGCAGCATTGCCGGGGAAACAATTGATTATGGCCCCTGCGCGTTTATGGAGCAGTTTGACCCGCAAAAGGTGTTTAGCTCGATTGATCAGGGGCGCCGTTATGCGTTTGACAACCAGCCCGCTATCGCCCAGTGGAATCTTGCCCGCTTTGCCGAAACCCTGCTGCCGCTGATGCGTGAAGAGGGCGATGCGGTGGTGGCGCAGGCCACCGATATTATACGTCGCTTTGAGCCGCTATTTGATGCCGAACAGCGCCGCCTGCATGCGGATAAGCTCGGCCTTACGGCGGACAGTGACCAAGCCGAGCCGCTAATGAAAGGGCTGGAAAGCCGCATGCATCAAGGGCGTATGGATATGACCGCCACGTTTGACGCACTTACGCATTACGCAGAAACCTCAAGTGAGCAGCACAAAGAGGCGCTGCTGGCGCTAACCACCCAGCCCAGTGAGCTAGCAGTATGGTTAGCTACCTGGCAAGCAGAGCAGGCGGCCAGCCAAAACAGCGAGCGCTTAGCCATTATGCGGGGCGCCAATCCGGTGATCATTCCCCGCAACCACTGTATCCAGGAAGTTATTGATGCGGCGTATGAGGGCGATTTTGCGCCGTTTCACACCCTACTGGCGGTGGTCACCCACCCTTATGATGAATCCGAAGACGCGCGCCGCTTAGCCGCGCCGGCAACAGAAAACGAGCAGGTACTGCGCACGTTCTGCGGCACGTGATTTAAATCAGCGGGGTTTGCCGCTCATCATCGCTATAGCATGCCTTGTGATAAACTGTGATTTTTTACAGGCGGAGGCAAGGCTAGCCTGTGCGCAAAATTATCCATTGCGACTGTGACTGCTTCTACGCAGCGGTAGAAATGCGCGATAACCCGGCGCTTAGCGATGTGCCTATTGCGATAGGCGGCAGCGTTGAGCAGCGCGGGGTGGTCGCCACCTGCAATTATCCTGCCCGTAAGTTTGGCATCCACTCCGCCATGCCCATGGCTCAGGCGCTTAAGCGCTGCCCGCATCTAACGGTCATTCGTGGCGATATGGCCAAATACAAAGCGGTGGCGCGCCAAGTATTTGCGATCTATCGCGATGTAACCGAACTGATTGAGCCGCTTTCACTAGATGAAGCCTTTTTAGACGTTTCCGACGTTACACTGCACCACGGCAGCGCCACGCTAATGGCCGAAGCGATTCGCCAGCGGGTGAGCCGCGACGTGGGTATTACCGTTTCAGCGGGTGTAGCGCCGAATAAGTTTCTGGCCAAGATCGCCAGCGACTGGCGCAAACCCGATGGCCTGTTTGTCATCACTCCAGACCAGATTGATAGCTTTGTGCAGCAGCTGCCGGTAAAAAAGATTCACGGGGTTGGGCCACGCACCGCTGAAAAACTGGCAGGGCTGGGTATTCATACCGGCGGAGATTTGCGTGCTCGCCCGCTGACCGAGCTGGTCGAACAGTTTGGCCGCTTCGGGCATCGGCTGTTCGAACTTAGCTATGGGCGCGACGAACGGCCAGTAAAAACCCACCGAGAACGCAAATCGATAAGCACCGAGCAAACCTACTCTAAAGACCTGCCGACCCTGGAAGCCTGCCGCCAAGCGCTTCCCGAGCTGCTTAGCGACTTAGAGCGTCGCTATGCCAGGCTAGAGCCCGCGCCCGCCGTGCGTGGGCTAATGGTAAAAGTGAAGTTTAACGACTTTACCCAAACCACCGTGGAGCACGCCGACCCAGCACCTAACCTGGAGCAATTTGAAACGCTGTTAAAGGTGGGGTGGTCGCGGGGTGAAAGGCCGGTTCGGCTATTGGGCGTGGGGTACCGCTTGGCAGAAGAAACCACCGTTCAGCAACTGTCGCTGTTTTAATTAGCGGGTTAATACGTATGTCGATTGACGCTCTTCTTGGTAAGCGTTAAAACAGACGTATGATAGTTTGTCTGAACAATAGATATCGTGAGCAGGCGTAATGCTCACTTACCGCTTCCCGGCCTTATTACCCTGCGAGCCCCCCATGTCTGCCCAACGCCCCCGTTTAGTGTTTGCCCATGCGAATGGCTTTCCTGGCTTAAGTTATCGCACGCTGCTAGAACCATTGGCAGAGTCGTTTGATCTCCATCCGCTGGATCGGCTGGGCCATCATCCTGATTACCCGGTGAACCATAACTGGAGCAATTTGGTTGATGAGCTGATCAGCTACCTGCCTAAAAGTGACGCGCCGTTGCTGGGCGTTGGCCACTCGTTAGGTGGCACATTGATGGCCATGGCGGCCGATAAACAGCCCGAGCGTTTTTGCGGGGTGATTATGCTCGACCCGCCCTTGATGCTGGGGCCGGATGCCTGGGCGATGAAGGCGGCAAAACGGTTTGGTTTTATTGATCGCATCACGCCTGCCGGTAAAACCCAGGGGCGGCGCAGCGTGTGGCCGAGCCGCGAAGCCATGGCGAACTCGCTGCGCCGCCGTGGGCTGTTTTGTCGCTTTACCCCAGAGGCGCTAAACGACTACATTGAGGCAGGCACGCGCCTGTTAGACGATGGCAGCGCTGAGTTAACCTTCGACCCGCGTGTTGAGGTGGAAATTTTCCGCCATTTGCCGGATCACCTCTCCGGGCTGCCGCGCCGAGTGGGTGTGCCTATTCAACTGGTGGCCGGGCAGGAGTCACATCTGCTGACACCTTCGCGGGTTAAACGGCTTAAGCGTCATGGGCTAGCCATTAGCGAAGTGCCTGGTACCCACATGTTCCCTATGGAACACCCAGATGAAACGCGGGCAGCCATTGTGGCGGCTTGGCAGCGGTTTGAGCATGGGGCCAGCAAGCGCGCATAAATAAATATAAGGAGGCAGGATGTATCTTTCTGTACAGCTAAGCTATTACCCGTTGACTGATGATTTTAAGCCGGTGGTTAAAGACGTGGTAAAGCGTTTGGAAGCAACCGGGCTTGAAGTGCACCCTAACCGGATGAGTACCCAGGTGTTTGGAGAGTTCGACGAGGTGATGGCAGCTTTAAGCGATGTGATGAAATGGTCGTTTGAGACTCACGGAAAAGCCGTCTTTACAGTTAATTTCCTCGAAGGCGACCGGCGGCCGCGGTAAGAGATTGCCCTGGTCTGCTGCTTAGTAACTAAAACGCCGCCTAACTTTGGGCGGCGTTTGCTTTGGTACTCCTAATGCTTAAATCAGCGATTCCAGGCAGGATTCGATAATATTGAGGCCCTCGTTCAGCACGTCATCTTCAATCGTGACCGGCATCAGGAAACGAATCGTGTTGCCGTACATGCCGCAGGAGAGCAGGATCAGACCCTCTTCACGGGCTTTCTTACACAGCGCAGCTGCCAGCTCAGCGTTGGGCGTACGGTCGGTTTTATTTGAGACCAGCTCAAATGCTGCCATGGCGCCCATGTTGCGCACGTGATCGATGCAGTCAAACTTGCTCTGCCACTGGTTGAAGCGTTTGGCTAGCTTGTCACCCAGGGCCTGACTTTTCTCAAGAATGTTCTCTTCTTCGAACACTTCCATCACGGCCAGGGCTGCGGCACAGGCGGTGGGGCTGCCGGTATAGGTGCCGCCCAGGGAGTTGGGGCCAGAGGCATCCATCACCTTGTCGGTACCCACAATCGCTGAGATGGGCATACCGTCTGCCATACTCTTCGCCATGGTCATCATGTCGGGCTCAACGCCGCTGTGCTCAATGGCGAACATTTTGCCGGTGCGGCCAAAGCCAGACTGCACTTCGTCGATGATCATCAGCATGCCGTGCTCATCGCAAATTTCGCGGATCTTCTTCAGGAAGCTGGTGGGGGCCGGGTAGAAACCGCCTTCACCCAGTACCGGCTCAAGGATGATTGCTGCGGTGTCTTTCGGGTTGGCGTCGGTTTTCAGCGTCATTTTCAGGCCGCGAATGGCTTCGTCTTCGCTAACGCCGTGGTAGGGCACCGGGTAAGGGGCGCGGAATACCGTGCCTGGCATCGGGCCGAAATCGCTTTGATACGGGGCCACTTTGCCGTTCATGGCCATGGTGTAAAAAGTACGGCCGTGGTAGCCGCCGTCAAAACAAATCACGTTAGAACGGCCTGTCGCAGCGCGGGCGATCTTCACTGCGTTTTCCAGCGCTTCTGCGCCTGAGTTAGCCAGCATCACTTTGGCATGACCACGCACCGGGACGATGTGGCTCAGCTTCTCAGCGACTTTTACGTAGCCTTCATAGGGCATCACTGTTTGGCAGGTGTGCATCAGCTTATCGAGCTGGGCTTTGACTGCTGCGACTACCTTAGGGTGTCGATGGCCAACGTTTAGTACACCGATACCGCCTGCGAAGTCGATGAAGCGGTTACCGTCGGCGTCCCAGATCTCAGCGTTTTCGGCGCGATCCGCAAAGGCGGTGGCGGGGCTTGCAGCGCCCGCTGCGACGTATTTCTGCTTTAGTTCGTTTAGCTCGGCATTGCTCATGGCTCGCTCCTATTGGTATAGGGAGTGTGGACAGGTTGTCGTTTTAGCATAGTGTGCAATAAGCGTTGTTACATGGCTGACGGTGCGATAACGACGCAGTTGCGCCCGTTTTGCTTCGCCTGGTACATCGCTTTGTCAGCACGATCAAGCATTCGAGTGCTGGAGGCTTCAACATAACATGCAATGCCCGCTGAGAGCGTGACCGATAGCCTATGTTCAGTACACGGTGATTCAGCGACACATTGGCGAATACGCTCCATTGCCGTATGTGCGGCTTGGGCATTGATTTCAGGCATGATAATTAGGAATTCTTCGCCCCCCAACCGCACTTGCACGTCAGTCGAGCGAAGCTCGCCATTCACTTTGGCGGTCACTTCTTGAAGTACGTTGTCACCGGTAGCGTGGCCGTAGGTATCGTTGACGGCTTTAAAATCATCTAGATCAAACATGGCAATGCTAAGCTCACCGCCGTAACGTTCGCAGCGCTCAAGCTCTTCATCTAGGCGTTTAAGCCCTTGCCGACGGTTAACAAGCCCAGTAAGTTCATCGTGACTGGCCATATATTCTAAGCGCTCATTGGCCTGTGTTAAACGCTCTTCGAGCCGTTTGCGCTGGGTAATATCAACAACAAAAGTGACTTTTCTTGGTTTGCCATCATCGCCAATAGTGCGGGCGGCCTCGGCAATAATGGTGCGTGTTTCGCCGTTTTTACAGCGTACTTCCCACTCCTGGCGAAGCTCATGGGTTTCATTGCCTTGAATAAATACATCGTGAAGTTCTGCCATCTGCTGGCGGTAGGCGGCGGGCACCACCAGCGTAAAGTGCTGACCAATAAGCTCCTCTTCACGATAGCCATAAAACTGGCAGTAGGCAGGATTGACCATTTCAAAATGCCCGTTTGGGTCGGTAATGCAAATACCCAGGGGAGCCGTTTTAATAACGTTTTCAGTATTTTGCTTAGAGCGATTAAAAAGCTCATAGAGGTGGTCAGCGCTAATGGCAGTCATCCATTGCTCCCTTCAGGCCTGTACTTCTGCTCTTAACGCCAGCAGTAGCGGGGTAAGGTGGTGTCCCAAGGAATTTATAGCCGGTTTGGCAAAAAAGAAGCCTTGCTGACGCGTAATTCCTGCTTTTGCTAACCATAGCGCCTCTGCGCGGGTTTCTACACCTTCTGCAATCAAGGTGGTATCTAGCTCTTTGGCGAGCAAAATAATCGCATTGAGCAGTGCTTGGCGCCGCGGGTCTTGATCGCAGTTCATCACTAACTCACGGTCGATTTTCAGTTTGTCGGGGGTGAGGTCGGTGAGAAGATCCAGGTTGGCATAGCCGTTGCCAAAGTCGTCTAGCGCGGTTTTAAACCCCATTGAGCGATACGCATCAATGATGTTGCGTAAGTGTTGGCGGTCGCGCACTTTCTCGGTTTCAGTAATTTCAAAAATGAGCCGATGTGTGGGCCAACCAACGCGCTCTGAAACTTCCAGCGTTGCCTGGATACAGGCTTCTGGCTCATAAACAGCATTAGGCAGAAAATTGATCGATAGATCCGTCTGCATATTTAACGCACTCGCCATTTCAATCGCTTTGACACGGCAGGCTTGATCAAAACGGTAGAGCATTTCGTCGGTTACTTGGGAGATAACGCTCCAGGCGGATTCTCCGTTGATACCGCGCACGAGGGCTTCGTAGGTGACTACTTTCGCAAGCGAGACGTCCACAATGGGCTGAAACGCCATAGTGAACTCAAAAGGCAGCTCGCCTTCGCAGCGCTTACACGTTCCGTTGACCCGTGCGCAGTTAGCCATGGTGTCTCCTTTTTGATGACGACTATTAATCTAGGGGTGCAGGCTCTTACTACTGACACTGGTCAATTAGCGTGAGTTTAGAAAATACCTTAATACCTTTATTTTAGCCGTTTGTTAACTTTTTGTACATTTGTTGTATAAATTTCGAATGAGTTGATATTGCAACCAAAAAAAGCGCCGAAAGGGCGCTTATAAAGGAGATTACCAGGACGGGGATGTTAAATAACACCTGCCGTTCGCAGTGCTTGGCGCTGCTCGACGGTAATGCCGATCTCTTCCAGCACGCGTTCCGTATGCTCGCCCAAGGAGGGCGGGGCAGTGGTAGCGCTCATCGACTGGCCGTTGATACGGATCGGGTTAGCCACCAGGTCTACCTGGCCCGCTTGGCTGTGCGGCAGGGTCTGTTTAAGGCCGCGTGCTTGCACATGGGGGTCATCAAATACCCGGTCAAGGGTGTTAATAGGGCCGCTGGGAACGCCGACGGCTTCAAACGCTGCCAGCCACTCATCGGTGCTGCGCTGGGCAAGCGCAGCTTCAAGCAGCGGTACGAGCTGTTCGCGATGAGCGACCCGCTCGCCGTTGCTCGCAAAGCGTTTGTCTTGAGCTAGCTCAGGCAGGGAAAGCACTTGGCAGAAGCGTTTGAACTGCTCATCGTTGCCGACCGCCACAATCATGTGGCCATCCGCCGTGGCAAACGCTTGGTAAGGCACAATATTAGGGTGCGAGTTGCCTAACCGTTGGGGCACCTGGCCTGAGGTGAGGTAGTTAAGCGCTTGGTTGGCCAGCACGCCCACTTGCACATCCATCAGGGCCATATCGATATGGCAACCAACGCCGGTATCACGACGCTGATAAAGCGCTGCCAGTACCGCATTGGCAGCATACAGCCCGGTGAAAATATCGGTGAAGGCGACGCCGCTTTTCACCGGGCCACCCCCCGGCTCCCCATCCGGCCTGCCTGTTAGACTCATAATCCCGCCCATGGCCTGAATCATAAAGTCGTAGCCCGCCCGATGGGCGTAGGGGCTTTCCTGGCCAAAACCGGTAATTGAGCAGTAGATCAGCTCTGGGTTAATCGCCTTGAGGCTGGTGTAATCCAGGCCATACTTTTTTAGCCCGCCCACTTTGAAGTTCTCAAGCAGTACGTCCGACTGGGCGGCAAGCTGCTTAATAAGCGCTTGGCCTTCGGGCTTAGCCATGTCTACCGTAACCGAGCGCTTGCCGCGATTAGCGCATAGGTAATAGGCGGACTCAGCGCTGCCAGAAAGCCACGGAGGCCCCCAGTGGCGGGTATCGTCGCCACTGACCGGGCGCTCAACTTTAATTACCTCGGCCCCCATGTCCGCGAGCATTTGCCCGCACCACGGGCCAGCCAGTACACGGGAAATATCGAGTACTTTAATGCCTGCCAGTGGTTTGGTTGCTGTGCTCATCAACGGCCTCGCTTGGTATGTTCATCGCATGGGCTGGGTGTCGGCTGGCCGTTTAAAAGAACGACTGGATGCCGGTTTGGGCGCGGCCAAGAATCAGCGCATGCACGTCGTGGGTGCCTTCGTAGGTATTTACCGACTCTAGGTTCACCATATGGCGAATCACACCGTACTCATCAGAAACGCCGTTGCCGCCGTGCATGTCCCGGGCAACGCGAGCGATATCCAGCGCTTTGCCACAGTTATTGCGTTTGATCAGCGAGATCATTTCCGGTGCCCAGTTGCCACTATCCATCAAACGACCCACTTGCAGGGCGGCTTGTAGGCCCAGAGTGATCTCGGTCTGCATATCGGCGAGCTTTTTCTGGATCAGCTGGTTAGCGGCCAAGGGGCGGCCAAACTGCTTGCGATCCAGAGTGTACTGGCGGGCGGCATGCCAGCAGAATTCGGCGGTGCCCATCACGCCCCAAGCGATGCCGTAGCGTGCTTTGTTCAAGCAGCCGAAGGGGCCTTTCAAACCGCTCACGTTGGGTAGCAGGTTCTCTTCGGGTACAAAAGCGTTATCCAGCACGATTTCACCGGTAATGGAGGCGCGTAGCGAAACTTTGCCCTCAATTTTCGGCGTGGTGAAGCCTTCGGTGCCGCGCTCAACAATAAAGCCTTTAATTTGGTTATCGTGGGCGGCCGACTTGGCCCATACCACGGCGATATCGGCAATGGGGCTGTTGGTGATCCACATTTTAGCGCCGGTTAAGCGGTAGCCGCCGTCGACTTTTTCAGCGCGGGTAATCATCGAGCCGGGGTCGGAGCCGTGATCAGGTTCGGTAAGGCCAAAGCAGCCAACCATTTCGCCACTGGCAAGCTTGGGCAGGTACTTATGCTTTTGCTCTTCAGAGCCGAAGGCTTCGATGGGGTACATCACCAGCGATGACTGCACGCTCATGGCCGAGCGGTAGCCGGAATCTACGCGCTCTACTTCACGGGCAATCAAACCGTAGGCCACGTGGTTAACACCCGCGCCGCCATACTCGGGGGAAACGGTGGCGCCAAGCAGGCCTAGCTCACCCATCTCACTCATGATCTCGCGATCAAAGCGCTCTTCACGAAAAGCCGTCAGCACTCGCGGCTGTAAGTTTTCCTGACAGTAGTCGTGGGCGGCATCGCGGATTTGGCGCTCTTCATCAGTAAGCTGATTTTCCAGTAGCAGCGGGTCGTCCCAGTTAAAGCGTGTCATGGCGTGCACTCCTTGATTCGCGTTTAAAGACGCCCACAGCGCCCATAGCGAAATTGAACAATAAAATGGCTTGGCTCCAAGGTATCGCCGTTTTGATAAAATATCTACATTTTTTTAAAACGCAGAATTTAGTTAATTCCTCGCGCGGTTAAAACCCGGGTAATAATCGGCACAGGCGTTATTAGATGATCGCGCATCATATTAGCCGCCTGATCGGTGTCTCTTGCCAAAATAACGTCCACCAGCGCGGCATGTTCTTGGCGTTTAATGTCTAGCGCTTGGGGAGACATGACTGTTTCTTGCAACCACAGATGGCGGTAGCGCTCAACCTGATCGAACAACGTATTGCGCGTTTGCAGTAAGTGCGGCGAATTGCAGCCGCTGGCAATGGCGGTATGAAACGCCTTATGACGCAGGTCCCAGCCATCCAGCAGTTCATCGGGGGAGCTAATGTCGGTCACTTTGGCAAGGCGATGAGCGGTGGCCAGTACGTTGGCTTCCCAATCGTCGTCGCCTCGCTCGATAGCCAGGCGTAGAATCAGCCCTTCCAGCTGGGCGCGGGCATCGTAAATATCGTTGAGCTCAGCCAGCGACATCGGCGCTACGCGGTAGCCGCGCTGGCTAATGGCGACCACTAGCCGGTCAGCGACTAACTGAGAAAGTGCTTCTCGCAGCGGGCCGGTACTAACGCCGTAGCGCTCCTTGAGGCGGCTCATTAATAACTTCTCTTCAGGCGCATAGCGGCCGCGAATAATGTCGTGCTTTAACTCGCGATAGGCGCTGATAGCGAGATTTTGGCGCGGCGCATCGTGCTCCATGGTGTCTCCTTAGACCAACGTCGGAACGTGGCGATCAACGTTAATTAACGGCTATTATCAATAAATTTTGAAAATTTGGCACAGGAAACGACATTTATGTGGGATTTCATCATTATCGGTGGCGGTATTTTGGGTATGTCCACCGCTATGCAGCTGAAACAGACTTACCCCGATAAACGCATGCTGGTGATTGAAAAAGAGACCGGCCCGGCTCAGCACCAAACCGGCCATAACAGTGGGGTTATTCATGCCGGGGTGTACTACACGCCGGGGAGCCTAAAAGCGAAGTTTTGCCTTGAAGGCAACCGCGCTACCCGCAAATTTTGCGATCAGCATGGCGTGAGCTACAACATCTGCGGCAAGCTGCTGGTGGCAACGAACGCCCTTGAAAAGCAGCGCATGGAGGCGCTTTGGGAACGAACGGCAGCCAATGGCTTGGAGCGAGAGTGGCTGGAGGCCGACGCGCTTAAAGAGCGCGAGCCAAATATTACTGGGGTGGCGGGTATTTTTGTGCCTTCCAGCGGCATCGTTAATTATGCTGAAGTGACCCGCGCGATGGCCGCTGAGTTTGAGCGTTTAGGCGGCGAGATCCGCTATGGTTGCTGTGTCACCGGGCTTGAAGAGCGCGCCGAAGAGGTAGTGGTAACGACCCATAATGAGTCTTTTGCCAGCCGCTACTTAGTGTCGTGCTCTGGCCTGATGGCGGATAGGGTGATCCGCATGCTGGGCCAAGACCCAGGCTTTACGATCTGCCCCTTTCGCGGTGAATACTATCTGTTGCCTGAGCGCCACAACCATATCGTCAACCATCTGATATACCCGATTCCCGATCCCGATATGCCTTTTTTGGGGGTGCATCTGACCCGGATGATTGATGGTACGGTGACCGTTGGACCCAACGCAGTGCTGGCGCTTAAGCGCGAAGGTTACCGCAAGCAGGATATGTCGCTGCGGGATATGGGGCAGATGTTTACCCATCCCGGTATTTTAAAAGTGCTCGGTAAGCATTTGAAGCCAGGCCTGTTGGAGATGAAAAACTCGCTCTACAAGCGCGGCTATTTGGAACTGGTGCGCAAGTATTGCCCTAGCTTAACGGCAGAAGATTTGACCCCGTACCCTGCGGGAGTGCGCGCCCAAGCGGTATCCAACGACGGCAAGTTGGTGGATGATTTTCTGTTTGTAAATACTAAGCGCACGGTGAATGTGGGCAACGCGCCTTCGCCTGCGGCGACCTCGGCACTGCCCATTGGTGCTCATATCGTGGAGCAAGTGAAGGCTCAGCTTGGCGAGTAATGTTGCCATTGGCATCAAACGCGCAAGCCGTGCTAACTTCTCCCCACCGCTTCTGCTTGCCGTTTACGGCAGCGAGAAGCTGGGGCTTCACACCTCCCTAATTTTTCTACCATACCTATAAGTCCAAGTAAGGACGGAGGAAACGCTCATGAAAACGCTAAAATACGCAGCGGCAGCATCCATGTTGGCCGTAGCACTGCCTGCCAGCGCGCAACAGCTTTCCATTGCCACCGGTGGCACCGGTGGCGTTTATTATCCGATCGGCGGTGGTTTTGCCGAGATGATCAACAATCATATTGAAGGTGCCCAGGCGACAGCAGAGGTCACCGGGGCCTCGGTTGAAAACATGGGGCTGATTATGCGCGGCGACGCGGATCTTGCCCTGGTGCTGGCGGATACCGCCTACCAAGCCTATACCGGCACCGGTGACTTTGAGAGCCGCCAGATTGAAAACACCCGTGCGCTGGCCTCCGTTTATCCCAATGCGGTGCAGTTAGTTACTCTAGCCGATTCGGACATCCATAGTATTGCTGACCTTGCCGGGAAGCGCGTTTCTGTAGGTGCGCCAGGCAGTGGCACCGAGCTAAATGCCCGTGCTGTGTTGGAAGCTAACGGCGTCAGCTACAGTGACTTTACCCCTCAGCGTCTTAACTTTAACGAAACCGCCGATGCCATCCGAGATGGTGATATTGACGCCGGTTTCTGGAGTGTTGGGCCGCCCACGAGCTCTATTCTCAACCTAGCCGCTACGCGAGATATTCGTTTAATTGGTTTATCGGATGAAGAAATTGCTAACGCCCAGGAAGCTGAAGCAGTATTCGCCCCATACGAGCTAGCCGCGGACATGTACGACGGTATGGACGAAGCAGTGCAAACCATCGGGATTCCCAACGTGCTGGTCGTTAATGCGGATATGGATGAAGAACTCGCCTACCAGCTAACCCAGCTGCTGTTTGAAAACACCGATGAGCTGATTGCCGTTCATCCGGCCGCTAACGACACCACCGTAGAGTTCACTATGAACTCTACGCCGGTGCCGCTGCACCCGGGCGCGATTCGTTACTTTGAAGAAGTGGGTGCCGACATTCCGGACCGCCTTCGTCAGTAATCGCTAGTAGACAGCGCGTGAAGGGCTTTTTGCTATGCACCGCCAGGCACTCCGGCTTGTAGCGCTCTTCTTAATATGTTTGCCGTTCGCCGAAGCGGGGGAATTCCCCGCTTCGGCGCCTGCGTCTGCGCGGTTAATGGTGATCTTGGAGCAAGGTGAAACGCTAGTAGCCTTCACTGCGCCCGTGGGTACGCGATGGTGTATCCAATGGAATCACTCAGTAGCCAAGTTTACGGTGCTGGACTGCTACCGCAACGTAGCAGGCGTGATGCAGTTAGAGCGTAGCCACCAACCTGACTTTGCCGCAGGCCTTGGGCATGTAGAAGGCCGGGGTGAGCAAGTCTCCGATGGTCACGGGGGATACTGGATCAATGCAATTCATGAGCCCGTACCCAACAATCGCTATGTATTAAGAGTCGGTTCGCCTGCGGTTAATCATCAAGTGGTGTGGCCGGATGGCGAGCATCCCGCAATCAGTTTAAGTGACAGCGCGGCAGGACAGCGCGTGACTATACTACTGGCAGAGCCTCACGCGATTCCGCGCGAATAAAAAATAAGCAATACAACGCTTCCGAGGACTTCATGAGCGAATCCACTCCACCGCCGGTTGTCATGCCTGGCGGTAATGCGATTCAACCCCGCATGGTGCTGTGGTGTATCACCATTGTGGCGGTGGGTCTTTCCCTGTTCCAACTTTACTCCGCTGGCATTCAGCCACTGGGGCTATTTTACCAGCGTAGCATCCACTTAGCGCTGATCATGCTGCTGGCGTTTCTTATGTTTCCCGCCTTCGGCCCCAAGCGCAAACGCGGCGTGCTTGGCTGGGGGATCGACTGCCTGTTTTTAGCAGGCGCGCTGCTTACCGGCGGCTATTTAGTACTTAATCTGGATGCTATCTTCAGTCGCGCAGGGTTTTGGAGCGAAACCGATATCCTAGTGGCCTGCATTGCCACCGTGACCGTGTTGGAAGCCAGCCGCCGCGCAGTGGGCTTTGGCATGACGCTGATTGGTCTGCTGGCCATTATTTATGCGTTTGCGGGGCCACGGGGCGAATTGCCTTGGCTCGGTGAGTGGATGCCCGGCATTCTCTCGCATCGTGGTTACTCCCTTGACCGCGTAGCGGGGCAGCTCTATCTCGGTCAGGAGGGTATCTTTGGCCTGCCCTTGGGGGTGGCGGCGACCTATATCTTTATCTTTGTACTGTTTGGCGCTTTTTTGGAAAGCACCGGTGCAGGTAAATTCTTTATTGATATGGCTTATGCCGCCACGGGTCGCCAGCGCGGCGGGCCTGCCAAAGCAGCGGTGCTTGCCTCGGCGGGGATGGGGTCTATTTCTGGCAGTGCCATAGCCAACGTAGTGACCACCGGCGCGTTTACTATTCCGCTAATGAAAAAGCTCGGTTATAAGCCGAAGCAGGCGGGTGGCATCGAAGCGGCCGCGTCTACCGGGGGGCAAATCATGCCACCTTTGATGGGCGCTGGGGCGTTTTTGATTGCCGAGTACACTAATACGCCTTACTTAGAGATCGTCAAAATCAGTATCCTGCCGGCGATTATGTACTTTGCGACGGTGTACCTTTTTGTTCATATCATCGCTTTAAAGCAGGGTATGCAAGGCTTGCCTAAAAGCGAGCTGCCGCAAATGCGCCAGGTAATGAAAGATGGCTGGCACTTTTTACTGCCACTCGCGGTGCTTGTTTGGCTGTTGGTCATGAACATGTCGCCGATGCGGGTGGGCTATTATGCGGTCGTGACGATGATCACCGTTGCCGTGCTGCGCTACGCCTTATGGTACTTCTTTGTGGCTCCTTCTCAAGGACAGCCAGTAACGCTTGCGCGCACTCAAGGGGTGCTATGGAAAGGTCTTGTTAAACTGGTACAGGGGTTAGAGCTGGGGGCGCGCAATGCGGTGGCGGTTTCTATGGCCTGTGCAGTGGCGGGTATTATCGTTGGGGTAGTTGGCCTTACGGGGTTGGGTCTTAAATTCTCCTCCATGATGCTGGCTTTCTCGGGCGGTAATTTGGTGCTGGCGCTAGTAATGGTGCTGCTGGCAAGCTTAATCCTTGGCATGGGCCTGCCGGTCACCGCGAGCTATATCGTGTTGATCGTACTGGTGGGGCCTGCGCTGACCGCTGAGTTTGGCGTGCCGCTATTAATTGCCCACTTGGTGGTGTTCTGGTACTCCCAGGACTCCAACGTGACGCCGCCCATTGCCTTGGCAGGCTTTGCTGGGGCGGCGATTGCGGGCAGCAAGCCAATGGAAACCGGCTTTCAAGCGTGGAAGTTTGCCAAAGGTCTCTATTTGATTCCGCTGTTTATGGTGTTTAACCCGGAAATCATTGTCGGTGGCCCGGTGCCTATCGTGATCTGGAATGCGGTCATCGCGATTCTTGCCCTTGGTGCCTTTGCGGCTGCGCTGGAAGGCTATCTCTTCACCAAAATGTCGCTGTTACCACGCTTAGCGATTGCTGCTGCTATCGTCGGTGTGTTCTACCCAAGCTTAATCACCGAAGTAGCGGGCGTCGTTGTTATGAGCTTGGCGATAGGTGCCAATTGGCTGGCCAGTAAGCGTGAACCTCAGGCAACGCCAATGGCGGGTTAAAGCCTTAAACTGCTGCGAGGCCAGTGAAGACAGCCAGTAATGTTGATGTACAAAATTGGCTGACCTAAAAAAGCCCGGGAACCATTAGGTTTCCGGGCTTTTGCTTGGGGTTAGTTTTAACGATGCTATTTAGAAGATCGATTCTGCAGTGCCAGAGCCTTGCGAACCGCCTACCTCTTCTAGTTCACGACTAATGCGGCCAGTCTGATACTCCGGCAGGTGATCGCGATGGAACAGTTCGGAGATGCCGCCTGACTGGTTATCTTGCAAGCGACGACCTGTGTCTGCGTCTACCCGGGCAGAAACAACATTGTCTGGACGATTGGGGATCGCAGAAGGAGAACCTGCTAAAGCGCCGCCCATAAACTCGATCCAAATAGGTAGGGCAGCGTTAGCGCCATACTCAGCAAGGGTTTCGTTGCTGTCTTTACCTACCCACACAGTGGTCACTAAATCGCTGTTGAAACCGGCGAACCAAGCATCACGCTGATTGTTGGTGGTGCCGGTTTTACCCACGATGTCATCACGGTTCAGACTTAGTGCCGCGCGGCCTGTTCCTGAGGTAATAACGTCGCGTAGCATGTCGCGCAAAATATACACCGCTGCGGCGTCAGCCACGCGGGGCGCAACGGGATACTCTTTACCGTCGATCTCAACGGTTTCTTGTCCTTCTGCACAGCTTGGGCAGGCGACCTGGGGCGTTGCTTCGTCAATCAGTTCGTTGTCATCGTTGCGGGTAACGCGCTGGATAAACCACGGTGTCACCTGGAATCCACCGTTAGCGATCACAGCGTACGCATTGGTCATCTCCATCGGCGTTAAGTCGGCGCTCCCCAGCGCTAACGATAAACCACGGGGTAGGCGGCTGGAGGCAAACCCAAAGCCCTCCAGATAGTTGATCGTATGATCCAACCCCATGGTTTGCAGGACGCGAATGGTCACAAGGTTACGTGAGCGGGCCAGAGCAGGTCGAAGGCGCGTGGGGCCCTCGAAATCGCGGCTGGCGTTCACTGGGCGCCATAAAGAGTTACTGCCGTCATCTAGCACTACGGGCGCATCATTCACGACGCTGGCGGCATTCATCTCACCATCCTCCAGCGCTGCTAGGTAAATGAACGGCTTGAAAATAGAGCCCGACTGGCGCTGCGCTTGAACAGCACGGTTGAACTTGCTGGCGTTAAAATCAAAGCCGCCTTGCAAGGCTAAAATCGCGCCGGTGCGCGGATCTTGAGCAACCAGCGAGCCTTCTGCATCAGGCCGTTGAGACAAGCGTAAAGTGCCGTCTTCATTTTCAAACACGCGCACCAAGTCACCACGAACGGCAATTTGGTCGGCTGAGCTAGGCTCGGCCCCCCGGCTGCGCGGGCTTAGGTATTGGCGCGCCCAGCTTAGGCCGCTCCACGGGATGGTGTGCAGTTCGCCACCACGTACAAGCACCTGCATCTCGCGGCCACTGCTTTCTACTACAATGGCGGGGCGCAGTAGGCCAAAGTTGGGCGTTCGGTCTAATACTTGTAACCAGTTACTGACATCGCCATCAATGCCTTCGACCTCCGTTTGGCTGCGCTGGGCTGCCTGGCGCGCCGTTTGACGAATTTCGGGAGACTCCGCAAGCTCTTCTTCCAGCCCTTGGGTAGCGGTCTGTTCTTGGGCTTCTACCAGGCTTGATGCGATATCACGCTGTTCCGGCCCGCGCCAGCCATGGCGAAGATCGTAAGCCACTAGGCCATTGGCCAGTGCTTGGCGTGCATAGGGCTGCATTTCGCTGTCGATGGTGGTGTAGATGCGATAGCCACCGGTGTACGCGGTATCGCCAAAGCGTTCAACTGCGTACTGGCGCGCCATTTCAGACACATAAGCGGCATCAACTTCTGTTTGAGTAAAGTAGCGGCGGGCAGTTACCGGCGACTGAACCGCTTCCTGATACGCTTCGTCATCGATGTAGCCCAGCCCGCGCATACGGAACAGAATCCAGTTACGGCGGATCAACGAGCGCTCAGAGTTAGCCAGTGGGTTAAAGGCAGAAGGGGCCTTGGGCAGCCCGGCAATCATGGCGGTTTCTGCTAGGGTAAGTTCAGCCAGGGGCTTGTCGTAATAGGTTTCTGAGGCCGCCGCAATGCCATAGGCGCGATTACCTAAGAAAATTTTGTTAACGTAAAGCTCAAATATCTCTTCTTTGCTGAGTAGCTGCTCCATTTGCAGGGCAAGCAGAATTTCACGGATCTTCCGAGTGAAGGTTTGATCCAGCGTCAGCATGTAGTTACGTGCCACCTGCATGGTGATGGTGGAGCCACCGGATTGAATCGTGCCGCCGCTCTGGACCAGTTCCACGGAGGCCCTTGCTAAGCCCCGAGGGTCAACGCCTGAGTGGTCGAAATAGTTGGCATCCTCGGCTGCAACCAGGGCATTAATCATATCCTGAGGAATCTCGTCAAAGTCAATCGCCATACGGCGCTCTTCACCAAACTCACCGATCAGCTTGCCGTCGTTGGTGAAGATACGCAGCGGTGTATGTAGCTCGAAGTTCTGCAGCTGACGCACATCGGGCAGCCCCGGCGAAAAATAAATAGCCGCGCCTACTACTGCCAGCGCAGTGGCTCCAAACAACGCCACAATTAGCGAAAACAGCGACAGGATGAGGGTTCGAAAAAACGTCATGAACAGAAGGCACCCGTGGAAAGAAGTAATAGGTACGGCGCTAAAAGGGCCGTAACACGTAATTGGCTGCCATTATAGGAAGGTGAAGCAGCGGCCACCAGTGTTGATGTGCCGTAAGGCCATCTGCGTGTGACTTAACTAAAAATCATGTAACCTCAGAACTCGTAAGATTGGCAGGCGGAGCCGAACCCCACATGCGTTTACTTAAACCCACTAAAGGGTTGATTGGTGTCGATATTACATCGGCAACTGTCAAGCTGTTAGAGCTCAAGCAGTGCAACGATAATTACCAAGTAGAAAGCTACGCTGTGCGGCCGCTGCGCGAAGGTGCCGTGGTAGAACGTCGCATACGCGATATTAACGATGTAGCCAACGTGCTAAGCCGTGCGGTGGAACACGCAAAACCCTCTACGCGTAAGGCGGCGGTGGCCGTGCCGGCAAGTGCTGCTATTACTAAAACGCTCACGTTTCCAGCAGCGCTTAGCGAAGATGAAATCGAAGAGCGAATTACCGCCGAATCTGACCGTCATATACCGTTTCCGTTCAGTGAAGTGGCATTCGATTTTCAGTGTTTGGGGCCTGCTCCGTTTGATGAAGACCAGCAGCAGGTTGTATTAGTTGCGTGTCGTCAGCAGGATGTTAGTCAGCTAACAGAAACCTTGGAGCGCGCTGGACTTGAACCGGCAGCTGTCGATGTTGAAACCTTTGCTATGGAGCGCTCGCTGGCCGAGCTGCGCCGTCAGTTAAATGTTGAAAACGACCCAACGGCGTGTGTTGGGCTGGTAGATATTGGCGCTAATATGAACGCGTTTCACGTGGTGCGCGGAGGGCAAATCGTATACAGCCGAGACACGGTGTATGGCGGGCGCCAGCTTACCGATGCTATCCGCGACCGCTATTCGATGAGCAATGAAGAGGCTGGGTTTGCCAAAAAACGCGGCGGATTACCCGACGATTACCAGGATATGGTGCTTAATCCGTTTTTAGAAACCGTGGTACAGCAAGTGGGGCGCTCGCTGCAGCTGTATTATACGGCGGCTCGCCAGCATGAGGTGCAGCACATTGTGCTGGCGGGAGGCTCAAGCGTTATTCCTGGCCTTGCCGAACGTATCGCAGAAGATAGCGGAATGTCGGTGACCATTGCTAACCCGTTCCAACGCATGCGGGTGAATAAACGCTTAAATATTGAAGCACTCACCAACGATGCCCCCGCCATGTTAACGGCCGGTGGCTTGGCAATGAGGGTCGGCCAGTGAGTATTAACATCAACTTGCTGCCCTGGCGTGAAGCGCGCCGGGAGAAGCAGACCCGCGCCTTTTATGGTGTGGTGTTACTGATGCTGTTAACGGGCGGTGCGCTGGCCTATGCGGTCTCGTATGTGTATCAGCAACAGCTTGTTGCCCAGCAGCAGCGCAATGCTTATATCACTACCTATATAGAGCGGCTGAATAGAGAAATTGCCGACGTAAAACGCTACCAGTCCGATGCTGAACAGCTTGGCGAACAGCTGCGGCTGTTCCAAACGCTACATGGTGAGCGCATCCATACGGTTCAGCTATTTAATGATTTGGCGGCCAGCGTGGCCCAGGGCGTGGTTTATCAGCGACTTAGCCGAAGCGGTGAGCGCATTAGCCTTTCAGCCGTAGCCGGTAACGAGCGCCAAGTGTCCGAGCAGCTGCGCCAAATAGCCAGCATGCCTGGGCTTGGGGTGCCGGTGCTTTCGGAAGTGGCTAGCGGGCAGAATGGAAGCGAGCGTGCTTTTCAATTTGAGGTTATCCAATCTGCTGACACAGCGGCTGCCGAGGAGGCTGGGCCATGAGTTGGAATCGAGAACGCTGGCGCTCAGAGTGGCAACGCTTTCAAACTCTTGATTGGCAAGCGCTGGACATCAAAGAGGCGGGTGAGTGGCCCTCGCTGCTTAAAGGGCTATGTGGTGTGCTCGCTTTCTTGATGATGTTTGGTGGCATCAGCTGGTGGTTAGTGGGCGAAAAACGTGCGCAGCTAGCGATTGAGCAGCGTCAAGAAGTGCGCTTGCTGAGTGAGTATCGCAGTAAAGCATCGGAAGTGGCTTATTTGCCCGAAATACAAAGCCAGCTTGCCACATTGGAAGAGCAGATGGTGCAAATGCGAGCAATGTTGCCTACCAGTGCCGAAATACCGTCACTACTGGACAGTATTAGTGACGCCGCCGTGGATAATCGGCTGACGATCGAGACAATTCGCTTAAGGCCTACGGTAAGTAAGACACACTATATTGAGCATCCGCTGGACATTCAGGTGCGTGGTGGCTACCACCAACTGGCGCAATTTGCTGCGGATATAAGCCAAATGGCACGTATCGTTACCCAGCATGACCTCACCTTGGTGCCTGTAGACCAGCAGGGCGATGTTCTACGGCTCTCACTGCTTGCCCGTACCTACAGCTATATAGAAGCAGCAGATGAAGGGAGCACACCATGAAGCGCTTGATGTGGGTGTGCTGTAGCATTGTGGTAGCGGGATGCAGTGATGCAAATCTTGACCAGCTAGATACAACGCTAGCTGAGATACGCCGCGCCCCCGGTGGGCAGGCTCCCGACATTATCTCGCCACTGCCTGAGCCACGACCGCTTGATTACCGATATGCTGAGGTGCGCAGCCCTTTTCTTGCCCCGGAAAGCGTGCACAGCCAAGACGCCGCATTATTACTGCCGGAAGCGAGCGAGTTTGCCCCCGACCAACAGCGCGCCACTGAACCGTTGGAGCAGTTTCAGCTTCAGTCGTTACGGTTGGTAGGCACGCTGGGTATGGGAGGGCAGCGGGTCGCGCTGATTGCCTCACCGGATGGTAAGGTAACCAGCGTTCGGGTGGGAAATTATTTAGGTAGTAACCACGGGCGAATTACTCTTATTAGCTCCCAAGAAATCACACTTGTAGAGCGAGTGTTTAGCCAACAGCAGGGATGGCAAGAGCGCCAAGCAGCGCTAGCCATTGATGAATAGCCTTTTTACTTGTTACTGGATGTCACGCCATGGTCGCCGCGCTTCGTCGAATTACGTTGTTATTGCTAGCCTTTACCCCTACGTTAAGCTTGGCTTCAGTGCTTACCCAGATGGATGTACGCCCAGCCGACAGCGGGGAGATGGAGTTGGTGCTGCGATTTAGCGGCGGTGTAGCCGAGTTAACTGGCTACCGGCTAGATGCGCCGCCGCGCCTAGCGCTAGATTTAGCTGATACCCAAAGCGGCCTGGCTCAGCGTCGGTTGAATGTGGGCAGTGGCGGTGTCGAGCGTGTCACCGCCATTGAAGGTAACGGCCGAACCCGGCTGGTGGTCGACTTATCAGAGCCTCTTGATTATCGCCCCAAGGTGGAGGGTGATCAGTTGAAAATCACCCTAGGGACGCCCAGCAGCAATGCAGCAGCGCCTGCGCTCGAAACCTTTGAAGGCCCCAGCGTTGAAGATATTGACTTTCGCCGCGGCCCCGATGGTGCAGGGCGGCTGCTAATCACCTTTGATCGAGAAGGTGTGGTGAGCCAAGTACGTGAAGGTAGCGAAGGCCGAGTGATTGCCGAGCTGCGCGATGTTGACCTTCCCGATGCGCTTAATCAGATATACGACGTGACTGATTTTGCCACGCCCATTACCCGTATCACGCCGCGCCCTGGTCAGCGCGATACATTGCTGGAGCTGCAAACTAACGGCCCCTACGCGATGATTTCCTCCCAAAGCGGGCGAACACTCACTATCGAAGTGCAGCCCGTTAGCCAAGAGACCCAGCCCGTTCGTGAGCGGCAAGGCGATAGCTTCACCGGCGATAGGTTAAGTCTCAACTTTCAGGACATCGAAGTTCGCGCGGTGCTGGCAACGCTTGCCGAGTTTACCGGGCTTAACCTGGTGGCAAGCGACAGCGTCACGGGGCGCGTGACACTCAACTTAAACGATGTACCTTGGGACCAGGCGCTAGCGCTGATTCTGCAGAGCCAGGGGTTATCCAGCCGGGAGCAGGGCAATGTGATTGTCGTTGCCCCCGCCAGCGAGCTGGCGGCCATTGAGCGCCAAGAAATTGAAGCGCGCAATCAGCGTGAAACGCTCGCCCCGCTGGTTACCGAGTTCATTGAAGTAAAGTATGCCCGGGCAGAAGACCTCGCCCAGTTGCTGCGCGGCGGTGATGGGTTTGGCTTATTGACCGAGCGCGGCCGCGTCAGTGTTGATCAGCGCACCAATACACTATTGATTCAGGATACCGCCGAGCAGGTGCGCGATATTATCCGCACCCTAGACCGCCTTGACGTAGCCGTGCGCCAAGTGCAAATAGAGGCGCGCATTGTTATCGCCCGAGATACAGCCTCACGGGAGCTAGGGATTAATTGGGGGCTCGACAGCACCCGAGGCTTTTTAGATCGAGGGGATGGCGTTTTTGAAAGACGAAATATTAACCCTAACAGTATTAACCGCGCCCAAGGTGGGCTAGCGGTAGATCTAGGCTCCACAGGGGCGGCTGGGACTGGCTTTAGCTTTGGCTACTTATCCGGCGATATATTGCTGGATCTTGAACTGCGGGCACTAGAGAGCGAAGGTAAAAGCCAGACGATTTCCCAGCCTCGGGTTATTACTGCCAATCAGCGCACGGCCATTATTCGCCAGGGTGAAGAGCGCGCCTTCCAAAGCGTGGATGCCCAGGGCAATCCAGATACCGAATTCAAAGAGGCTGAGCTCTCCCTAGAGGTAACGCCGCAAATCACGCCAGATAATCGCATCATTATGGATTTGGTGATTAAAAACGACAGCTTCCGTGAGAGCGAGTTTGGCGGCGAGCCACCTATTGATACCAACCAGATTGAGACCCAAGTGCTGGTGGACAATGGCCAAACAGTGGTGCTAGGCGGTATTTTAACCACAGAGCAGTTGAGCCAAATTGCTAAAACGCCTCTGCTGGGTGACCTGCCACTGATTGGTCGGCTGTTTCGCTATACCCAAGAGAGTAATGAAAAGGTAGAGTTATTGGTCTTTATTACTCCACGACTCCTTGATGATGGTTTGATGACTCGCTGATGCAGGATTTACCCAATCTTTTTTTAATTGGCCCTATGGGGGCTGGTAAAAGCACGATAGGCCGTCTATTGGCGGGAGAACTGTCGCGCCCGTTTTACGACAGCGATCATGCCATACAGGACCGCTGTGGAGCCGATATACCCTGGATATTTGATGTCGAGGGTGAGCCAGGCTTCCGCCAGCGTGAAATTCAAATGATTGATGAGCTTACCCGGCTATCAGACGTGGTGGTGGCTACGGGTGGCGGCGCGGTTCTGCGCGAAGAGAACCGTCGGGCCCTGCGCGAGCGCGGTACCGTAGTGTATCTAATGACCACCGTTGACCAGCAGCTGAAGCGCACCGCCAAAGACCGTAACCGCCCTCTGCTGCAGTGTGCCAATCGTGAGCAGGTGCTGAACGACATGTTTGCCACCCGAGACCCGCTTTATCGCGCCACGTCGGATATTACCGTGCGCACTGATCGGCGCAGCCCGCGAGCCGTGGTCAATGAAATACTGCGTCGTGTGTATCGCTTGGTAGACCCGTTGGAAACCGCTGGAGTACCAAATAAAGTGCAGAATAAAAAGGTATCGCAATGACAGAAACGCTCAATGCTCCGCGTACGTTAACGGTGTCACTCGGTGACCGTAGCTACCCTATTCACATTGGTGCAGGGCTACTGCAGCATGCCAATGTGCTGACGCCCTACTTAGCGGGTCAGCAGGTGATGGTGGTGACCAATGACACTATTGCGCCACTTTATTTAGAGGCGCTTTGTGCCACGCTTCCTGGCCACCTCGACGTGCGAAGCGTTGTGCTCCCTGACGGCGAACAGCATAAGACCATTGAGCAGGTGGGGCGCATTTGGGATGCCCTGCTGGAGGCAGGATTTAACCGCCGCTGTACGTTGATCGCACTTGGCGGCGGCGTGATTGGCGACATGGTGGGTTATGCCGCGGCGTCTTATCAGCGCGGTGTGGCTTTTGTTCAGGTGCCGACGACGCTGCTTTCCCAGGTGGACTCGTCTGTCGGAGGGAAAACCGGCGTTAACCACCCGCTAGGCAAAAACATGATTGGCGCTTTTTGGCAGCCTAAAGCGGTGTTGGTGGATACCGATACGTTAACCACGCTGCCTAGTCGCGAGCTTTCCGCCGGACTTGCCGAGGTGATTAAGTACGGACTTATCCGTGATGAGGCGTTTTTAAGTTGGTTAGAAGAGAACATGCAGGCGTTGCGCAGCGTTGAGCCTGATGTGATTGCGGAAGCCATCGCCAAAAGCTGCCAGATCAAGGCGGATATCGTCGCTGAAGATGAGACCGAGCAGGGGGTTCGCGCGCTGCTGAACCTTGGTCACACCTTTGGGCACGCCATTGAAGCGCATCAAGGTTACGGTCATTGGCTGCATGGTGAAGCCGTGGGGGCGGGGATGGCGATGGCAGCAACGCTGTCACATCAATTAGGCTGGATTGAGGAGGCGGCACTGACAAGAGCGCAGGCGGTTATTCAAAGCGCTGGGTTGCCGTTGGCTGCCCCGGCAAATATGTCAGCAGATGACTTCTTGGTGCGTATGCGGTTGGATAAGAAAAATATCGACGAGAAGCTACGCTTAGTGCTGCTCAAGGCCTTAGGTGATGCCTGTGTTAGCGATGCAGCGCCCGTTGATACCCTTTCGAGCCTGCTTCAGCGCTATCCTCGACTCTAGCTCTTCATTACCAACGCTTCATTAATAGCTCTTAGCCGCTAACGCTGAAAACACACTATTTGCCTGTATGGATGAACCCGCCTTTGTGCGGGTTTTTTATTATCTGAGCGTTAGGCTAAATAATCACTCTGCGTGTAATCCGCATGCCTTATGCGCTATCGGCATGGGTTCTTAGGCTAAATCTAGACTAAAGTATACAAAGTATTTTTTACCGTTTAAAAATCGTTTTATTGGTTTGCAAGTGGTTGAAGTGTATGTGTTTTTTATAATTAAGTTAGTGTAACTACAGGATTTGGCGAGGGTTTTAGAGAATCTGGTGGGCGCGAGAGATTGCGCGCTCTAGGGGCAAATAGCTATGCTGAGCGACCATTTCTTGCAGCAGCGGTTAGGGGAACCCCCCTGTCTGGGCGGGTGATAAAGCATCATAAAAAAATAAAAACCCGAAAATATACCATGAAAACGCTGCTAATAAAATACGCTTAATAGAGGCACGCCCATGAATAGAGGTCTCCACCAGCCCGGCGAGTTTCGCGACAACTGTGGCTTTGGCTTAATTGCCCACATGGAAGGGCAGGCCAGCCACGACTTGCTGAAGACGGCTATTGAATCACTTACCTGCATGACCCACCGTGGGGGTATTGCGGCCGACGGCAAAACCGGCGACGGCTGTGGGCTGCTGCTTAAAATGCCTGTTCAGTTCATGCGCGAAGCGGCAAAAGAGGCGCTGGACGCAGAGCTAGGCGAGCAGTTCGCTGTAGGCGTGGTTTTCCTGCCCAATGACGACGCCCGGGCAAATGCCGCCAAAGAGACCTTGACCCAAAAGCTAAGTGCCCGTGGTTTAGAGGTGTTGGGCTGGCGTGAGGTGCCTACGGACTCCAGCGTCTGCGGCCCCATGGCGCTTGAGTGCCTGCCACGTATTGAACAGCTCTTTGTGCAGCCCGGTAGTGGCAACAGTTTTGCTGTCGATCTGTTTATGGCCCGCCGTCTCGCAGAACAGGCGCTGCGCAAAGAAGAAGAATTTTATGTCGCGTCGCTCTCTTCAGAAGTGGTGTCGTACAAAGGCTTAGTCATGCCGGAAGATTTGCCGGCGTTCTATAAAGACCTTAACGACCCGCGCCTGGAAACCGCGATCTGCGTTTTCCACCAGCGCTTCTCGACCAATACCGCACCCCGCTGGCCCTTGGCGCAGCCATTCCGCTTACTTGCCCACAACGGCGAAATTAATACCATCGAAGCTAACCGTGGCTGGGCAAACTCCCGTAAAGCGAACTTTGTTAACGAGCGCCTGCCGGATATCGCCGAACTGGATGAAATCGTCAACACCACAGGCTCTGACTCCTCCAGTATGGATAACATGCTGGAAGTGCTGCTCACCGGCGGCATGGAACTGCACCGCGCGGTGCGCATGATGGTGCCACCTGCCTGGCAAAACGTGGAGACCATGGGCGCTGAACTGCGTGCGTTCTATGAGTACAACTCCATGCACATGGAGCCCTGGGATGGCCCAGCGGGTGTGGTAATGACCGACGGCCGCCAAGCGGTGTGTATGTTGGACCGTAACGGCCTGCGCCCAGCGCGTTGGGTGATTACTAAAAACGGCTATATCACGCTGGCGTCTGAAATTGGCACCTACGGTTACAAGCCAGAAGATGTCGTCGCCAAAGGCCGCGTTGGCCCGGGTCAAATACTGGCCGTGGACACCCAAACCGGTGAAGTGCTGCATACCCATGATATCGATGACCGCTTAAAGTCTGCGTACCCCTATAAGCGTTGGCTAAAGCAGGAAGCCAGCTATTTAGAGTCTGCGCTGGCCGAGCTTGCGCGTTTCCAGTCGATGGATACCGACGCGCTTAACGTTCAGCAGAAGATGTTCCAGGTAACGTTCGAAGAGCGCGACCAGGTACTGCGCCCGCTGGCAGAAAGCGGCCAGGAAGCGGTGGGCTCCATGGGTGATGATACCCCCATGGCGGTACTGTCTAGCCGTCCGCGCCTGCTGACCGATTTCTTCCGCCAGAAATTTGCTCAGGTGACTAACCCGCCGATCGATCCGCTTCGCGAGGCGATCGTGATGTCACTGGAAACCTGCTGTGGCGCTGAGCTAAACGTCTTTAAGGCAACGCCTGAGCATGCTCACCGCTTAATTTTGACCACGCCTGTTCTGTCACCGCGCAAGTTTACTGCGCTAGTGAGCCAAGACGACCCTGCGTTTGCTAGCCACACGCTGACGCTGGGCTACGACCCAGAGCAGACGAGTTTGCATCAGGCTATTACTGCGCTGTGCAAAGAAGCCGAAGCACAGGTCAAGGCGGGTAAGGTCATTCTTGTACTGACCGATGCTGAACTGCCCAAGGGGCAGTTGCCGATTCAAGCCGCGTTGGCGGTAGGTGCGGTTCACTCACACCTTGGCCGTTTAACGTTACGTCCTAATGCCAACATTGTGGTGGAAACAGGCTACGCCCGTGATGCTCACCAAATGGCTGTGCTGTTTGGCGTAGGCGCCACGGCGGTTTATCCGTGGCTGGCGTATCAGGTCATGGCGGATATGCACCGCACCGGCGAGCTAAATGGCAACCCTGCCGATGCGCGGGAGAATTACCGCAAAGGCATGCAGAAAGGGTTGTTTAAGATTCTCTCGAAAATGGGCATCTCGACGCTGGCGTCCTACCGCGGTTCGATGCTGTTTGAAGCCGTGGGCTTGTCTGATGAGATTATGGACACCTGCTTTGTGGGCATGGCGTCGCGTATTCAAGGCACCGGTTTTGCCGAGCTGCAGCTGCAGCAGGAGCTGTTGGCGAAAGATGCCTGGATTGCGCGCAAAGGCATTTCTCAGGGCGGTATGCTGAAATACGTCCACGGCCACGAGTACCACGCTTACAACCCGGATGTCGTGACATCGCTGCAGGCGGCGGTACAAGAGGGTAGCTACACCAAGTGGAAAAAGTTTGCCCAGTTGGTGAATGAGCGCCCGGTAGCGACCATTCGTGACCTGCTGGTTCTTAAGCCCGCAGAAACTCCCATCGCGCTAGATGAAGTAGAACCCGTTGAGGCGCTGCTACCGCGTTTTGATAGCGCCGGTATGTCGCTGGGTGCGCTCTCCCCTGAGGCACACGAAGCGCTGGCCCAGGCCATGAACGAGGCGGGGGGGCGCTCCAACTCTGGCGAAGGCGGCGAAGATCCTGCTCGCTATGGCACTATCCGCAGTTCGAAAATCAAACAGATCGCCTCCGGCCGCTTTGGCGTGACCCCGGCATATCTGGTTAATGCCGAAGTGCTGCAGATCAAGGTAGCCCAGGGCGCCAAGCCAGGCGAGGGCGGCCAGCTGCCCGGCGGTAAGGTCAACCAGCTCATTGCTCGCCTGCGCTACTCGGTGCCCGGCGTGACGCTGATTTCACCGCCGCCACACCACGATATTTACTCCATTGAAGACTTGTCCCAGCTGATTTTTGACCTTAAGCAGGTCAACCCTGAGGCACAGGTTTCAGTGAAGCTTGTGTCCGAGCCGGGTATCGGCACTATCGCCACTGGCGTAGCGAAGGCCTATGCAGACCTGATCACGGTTTCTGGCTACGACGGCGGCACGGCGGCTAGCCCGTTAACCTCTATTAAACATGCGGGTTCCCCTTGGGAGCTTGGCCTTCCTGAGGTGCATCAGGCGCTGCGCATTAACGGCCTGCGCGACAAAATTCGCCTGCAAACGGATGGCGGCTTAAAAACTGGCCTCGACGTTGTTAAGGCAGCGATTCTCGGCGCTGAGAGCTTTGGCTTTGGTACGGCGCCGATGGTCGCGCTGGGCTGTAAATACTTGCGTATTTGCCACCTGAATAACTGTGCCACGGGCGTGGCGACGCAAGATGACTTCCTGCGTGGCGAACACTTCCGCGGCACCGTGGACATGGTCAAAAACTACTTCCGCTTTATTGCTGAAGAAGTGCGCGAACTGATGGCGATGCTGGGCGTTCGCAAGTTGACCGATCTGATCGGCCGTACTGATCTGCTTGAAGTGTTGGAAGGCAACACGGCGTCTCAGCGCAAGCTCGACTTAACGCCGCTGCTGGCCAACGACTTTGTCCCCAAAGATGCGCCGCAGTTTTGCGAGGTGAGCCGCAATGTGCCCCACGACCCAGGTGCCAAAAACCAGGAAGTACTGGCCGCGCTAAAAGAGGCGATTGAAAACCAGTCGGGCGGTACCTTTGATTTTACCATTACCAACTGCGACCGCAGCGTAGGGGCGTTGACCTCCGGGGCGATTGCCAAACGTTACGGTGAAGATGGCCTTGAAGCGGCGCCAATGACCGCACGTTTTACCGGGGTGGCTGGGCAGAGTTTTGGGGTGTGGAACGCCCGTGGTTTAAACCTTTACCTCGAAGGTGACGCCAACGACTACGTGGGCAAGGGCATGAATGGCGGCAGTATTGTGATTGTGCCGCCTAAGGATAGCCAGTTCGAAAGTCACAAAACCGCCATTATCGGTAACACCTGCCTGTATGGCGCGACAGGCGGCACGCTGTTCGCTGCAGGTACCGCCGGTGAGCGTTTTGCGGTGCGTAACTCCGGTGCTACCGCCGTGGTTGAAGGCGCAGGTGATCACTGCTGTGAATACATGACCGGCGGTTTGGTCTGCGTATTGGGAGAAACTGGCGTTAACTTCGGTGCGGGTATGACCGGTGGTTTTGCCTATGTGTTAGATGAAGACCGCAGCTTCGTGGACAAGTACAACCATGAGCTGGTTGAGATCCACCGGGTCAACACAGAAGCAATGGAAGCGTATCGCCGCCACTTGCGTGAAATGATTGAAGCCTATGTTGCGGCAACAGGCTCTGATCGTGGCGCGGCGATTCTGGAAGACTTCGGCGACTACGCGCGCCACTTCTGGCTGGTGAAGCCAAAAGCGGCAAGCCTGGGTAGTTTGCTGAATCAATCTCGGCGTCAGCCGGAATAACCCGCCAGAGCCTACGCTTCGAGGAGAGAGATCATGGCTAGCCGTTTAAATAACGATTTCCAGTTTGTTGATGTGGGTCGTAAGGACCCACAGAAAAAAGCCGCACACACTCGCGCAAAAGAGTTTGCGGAAATTTATGAGCCGTTTAAACCCACCGATGCAGCCAGCCAGGCACACCGCTGCCTGCATTGCGGTAACCCATACTGCGAGTGGAAGTGCCCGGTACACAACTACATTCCTAACTGGCTGCAGTTGGTGGTGGAAGGCAATATTATCGAAGCCGCCGAGCTTTCCCACAAAACCAACTCGCTGCCGGAAGTGTGTGGTCGGGTGTGCCCGCAAGACCGTCTGTGCGAAGGCGACTGCACGCTGAATGATGGTTTTGGTGCGGTGACCATTGGCTCGATTGAGAAATACATCACTGACACTGCCTTTGCCATGGGCTGGCGCCCGGATATGTCAAAAGTGGTGTGGACGGACAAGAAAGTCGCCATTGTGGGCGCAGGGCCTGCGGGTCTTGGCTGCGCCGATATTCTGGCGCGCAACGGCGTTAAGCCCGTCGTATTTGATAAGTACCCGGAAATTGGCGGACTGCTGACCTTTGGTATTCCAGAGTTCAAGCTTGAAAAAAATGTGATGGAGCGTCGCCGTGCCGTCTTTGAAGAGATGGGCGTCGAGTTCCGTTTGAATACCGAGATCGGTACTGATGTCGAGTTCGAAACGCTGCTTCAGGAGTACGACGCCGTATTCCTGGGCATGGGTACTTATAAATATATGGCGGGTGGCTTCCCTGGCGAAGACCTGCCTGGGGTCTACAAGGCGCTGGATTTCTTGATTGCCAACGTCAACCGCCGATTAGGGTTCGAAAAAGACCCTAACGATTTCATCTCCATGGAAGGCAAGCGCGTGGTGGTGCTTGGCGGTGGTGATACGGCGATGGACTGTAACCGCACATCGATTCGCCAGCGGGCCGCGAGCGTCAGCTGCGCCTACCGCCGCGATGAAGAGAACATGCCCGGCTCCCGCCGTGAAGTGGCTAATGCACGTGAAGAGGGCGTCGAATTCCTGTTTAACCGCCAGCCAGTGGCGGTTGTGGGAGAAGAAAAAGTCGAAGGCGTTAAAGTAGTGCGGACTCGCCTGGGTGAGCCGGACGAGAATGGCCGTCGTCGTCCAGAAGTCGTGCCAGGGTCTGAAGAGATCATCGCCGCCGACGCGGTCGTGGTGGCGTTTGGTTTTCAGGCAAGCCCGGCACCGTGGTTCGATAGCGCCAAGATCGACGTTAACGAGAGAGATCTGGTTAAAGCCCCTGAACATGGCCAATACGCTTTCCAAACCAGCAATGAGAAAATCTTTGCCGGTGGCGATATGGTGCGCGGCTCTGACTTAGTGGTCACCGCGATTTATGAGGGGCGCCAAGCAGCAGAAGGGATTTTGGACTACCTGGGCGTGTGATATTGGATAGTGAGGGGCGATGTCGCCCCTCAACTAGAGCAGTTCAAATTGAGCCTTAAGGCTTACTCTGCTATTCTGTCGTCCCATCCTGGTGTGGCTTTCTGTTACGCCTTTTGATCACGTTTCGACAGGTTTTCCATGACACGATATATCTTCGTGACCGGCGGCGTTGTGTCCTCTCTTGGCAAGGGCATCGCGTCTGCCTCGCTGGCGGCGATTCTCGAGGCCCGCGGCCTTAAGGTCACCATGCTCAAGCTCGACCCCTACATCAATGTGGACCCGGGCACCATGAGTCCTTTCCAGCACGGCGAGGTGTTCGTCACCGAGGATGGCGCCGAGACGGATCTGGACCTTGGTCACTACGAGCGCTTTATTCGTACCAAAATGACCCAAGGCAACAACTTCACCACGGGCCGCGTGTACGAGAACGTGCTACGCAAAGAGCGCCGTGGCGACTACCTGGGTGGCACCGTTCAGGTTATTCCCCACATTACCGATGAAATCAAGCAGCGCGTTTACGCGGGTGGCGAGGGTTTTGACGTAGCGCTGGTGGAAATCGGCGGTACGGTTGGCGATATCGAGTCGCTGCCGTTCCTTGAGTCGATTCGTCAGATTCGCAGCGAGCTGGGTGCAAGCCGAGCGATTTACATGCACCTGACCCTGGTGCCGTACATTAAGACCGCAGGCGAAACTAAAACTAAGCCGACCCAGCACAGCGTTAAAGAGCTGCGCTCTATCGGTATCCAGCCGGATATTTTGATTTGCCGCAGTGAAGTAGAGCTTGAAGAGAGCGAACGTCGTAAAATCGCCCTGTTCACCAACGTGGAAGAGCGTGCGGTGGTGCCGCTGCAGGATGCCGACACTATTTATCGTATTCCGCTGATGCTCCATGAGCACGGCCTGGACGACATTGTTTGTGACAAGCTGCGTTTAGAAGCCCCCGAAGCTGACCTGTCCGAATGGGTGAAGGTGTTGGATTCTAAGCTGAACCCGCTGAAGTCGGTAAGCATTGCCATGGTCGGTAAGTACATGGAGTTACTGGATGCCTACAAATCGCTCAATGAAGCGCTGATCCATGCGGGCATTCAGGGACGTATTAAGGTCAATGTCGACTATATTGATTCGGAAGATATTGAGCGCCACGGTACCGAGCGCTTAGCGGGTAAAGATGCCATTCTGGTGCCGGGTGGTTTTGGCGAGCGCGGCGTGGAAGGCAAGATTCTTGCTGCCCAGTTTGCCCGTGAAAACAAGATCCCCTACCTGGGTATCTGTCTAGGCATGCAGGTGGCCGTTATTGAGTTTGCTCGCAACGTGGCCGGCTGGGAAGACGCCAACTCCACCGAGTTTACTCACGACACCAAGCACCCGGTGGTGGGGCTGATTACTGAGTGGATTAACGCCGAAGGCAAAATTGAGCTACGCGATGCGGCCTCTGACCTTGGCGGCACCATGCGTTTAGGCGGGCAGGTTTGTCATCTGGCCTCAGGCAGTAAAGCTCGCGCGGCCTATGGTTCTGATGAGATTGTTGAGCGCCACCGCCACCGTTTTGAAGTCAACAACCAGTTTATTGATGAGCTGGAGAAGGCTGGCTTGGTGATTTCAGGGAAGAGCGTCGACCAATCGCTGGTCGAGGTAGTGGAGCTTGCCGACCACCCCTGGTACGTGGCGTGTCAGTTCCACCCAGAGTTCACATCGACACCGCGCGATGGGCACCCGCTGTTCTCAGGCTTTGTTAACGCCGCCGTTGAGCACAAAGCAGCACGTACCCGTGCCCACGCGGCGCCTCAAGAGTAAAGGGGGAAACATGGCTTCTCACGCACTAACCCCAGAGCGTCATATCAACGTTGCCGGCCTAACCGCCGGCAATTCTTTGCCGCTCATGTTATTAGGCGGCATGAATGTGCTGGAGTCGGCAGAGTTGGCCGATGAGATCGCCCAAGCCTATGTTGAAGCGACGCAAACACTGGGTATGCCTTATGTCTTTAAGGCGAGTTTTGATAAAGCCAACCGCAGCTCGATCCACTCCTACCGTGGGCCTGGGCTGGATAAAGGGTTACAAATCTTAGCTGACATCAAAGCCCGCTATGGCGTGCCGATTATCACCGACGTACACGAGCCATGGCAGGCGGCGCCCGCCGCTGAGGTCGCTGATATCATCCAGCTACCGGCGTTTTTAGCGCGCCAAACCGATCTAGTGGTGGCAATGGCAAAAACGGGGGCGGTTATTAACATTAAAAAACCGCAGTTTTTAGCTCCCCACGAAATGCGCCATATTCTCACCAAGTTTCAGGAAGCGGGCAATGACCGCCTGATGCTGTGCGAGCGGGGCACAAGCTTTGGTTATAACAATCTGATCGTCGATATGCTGGGCTTTGGCGATTTGAAACAAACGGGTTACCCGGTGTTTTTTGATGTTACCCACGCACTACAGCGTCCTGGTGGCCGTGCTGACAGCGCTGACGGGCGCCGTGCCCAAGTGGCGGAGCTGGCTCGCGCGGGCGTCGCTGTTGGTTTGGCGGGGCTGTTTTTAGAAGCGCACCCAGACCCTGACAACGCCAAGTGTGATGGCCCCTGTGCGTTGCCGCTGGATCAGCTGGCGCCGTTTTTGTCGCAGCTTGCCCAGCTAGACACGCTGGTCAAAGGCTTCGATCCGCTAGCCATTCGCTGATCGTGATAATAAACGTGGTATATATTTGACCCACCACTCTCTATCAGACTGACAACCTAAGGATACTGTCATGACCAAAATTGTTGAAATCAGTGCGCTGGAAGTGCTCGATTCTCGTGGCAACCCAACTGTTCAAGCTACTGTTCGCCTTGAAAGCGGTGCGATAGGTGAAGCCTGTGCGCCAAGTGGTGCGTCCACAGGCTCCCGCGAGGCGCTTGAGCTGCGCGATGGCGACAAGACACGCTACCTCGGTAAAGGCGTTTTAAAAGCCGTTGAAGCCGTGAATGGCAGTATTCGTAATGCATTGTTAGGTATGGATGCGCGCGATCAGCGCGGCCTGGACGATGCCATGCTGGCGCTCGATGGCACCGAAAATAAGGCTACGCTAGGTGCCAATGCGATTTTGGCCGTATCGCTGGCCGCCGCTAAAGCCGCCGCTAATGCCAAGGGTGTACCGCTGTATGCTCACATCGCTGAGCTATACGGTCAGCCGGGCCAGTACAGCATGCCGGTGCCGATGATGAATATTCTCAACGGTGGTGAACACGCGGATAACAACGTTGATATCCAAGAGTTCATGGTGCAGCCGGTGGGTGCAGCCAACTTCCGTGAAGGCCTTCGTATGGGCGCAGAGATTTTTCACGCGCTGAAAAAAGTACTGTCGGCGAAAGGTCTGTCTACCTCGGTGGGTGATGAGGGCGGCTTTGCCCCTAACTTGGCATCTAACGCTGATGCGCTGGCCGTAATTAAGCAGGCTGTTGCCGACGCCGGTTACTCCCTTGGTAAAGATGTAACACTGGCACTCGACTGCGCCTCCTCTGAGTTCTACAGAGATGGCCAGTACAACCTCTCCGGCGAAGGCAAAATCTATGACGCTGAAGGCTTTGCTGACTACCTAGCTGGGCTATGCGCCGATTATCCGATTGTGTCTATCGAAGACGGTATGGATGAATCTGACTGGGCGGGCTGGAAAGCGCTGACCGATAAGCTGGGTGATAAAGTGCAGCTGGTGGGTGACGATTTGTTCGTTACCAATACCAAAATTCTCAAGCGCGGTATCGATGAGCAGATTGGTAACTCCATTCTGATTAAGTTCAACCAGATTGGCTCGCTGTCTGAAACCCTAGATGCCATCAAGATGGCCCAGGACGCTGGATTTACTGCGGTTATCTCCCATCGCAGCGGTGAAACGGAAGATACTACCATTGCTGATTTGGCCGTGGGCACCTGTGCAGGGCAGATTAAAACTGGCTCGCTGTGCCGCTCTGACCGAGTAGCCAAGTACAACCGTTTGCTGGTGATTGAAGCTGAACTGGGCGAGGTGACTTACCCGGGGTTGAAGGCTATTAAAAGCCAGTAAAGGCGAAACGTTGCGCGGGCTTGTAAGAGATGTCTCAAGATTTTGTAAGAGATCTCTTACAAATGCCGACGACATTCGCTTGGTATGGGTAGGTTAAAATGAAATTTTCCACTAATCTTAATTTAACTGATTGATTTAAAAGTTTTTTAAAAAATAAGGCGAGCCGGCTAGGCTCGCCTTTTGCGATTTTGGCCTGCTTGTGATGCCCAAATTATCTGCCACAATATGTTCAGGACTAGGGGAGGCAAGGATGCTTCAGGCAGGATGCAACGGGATGCAGGTAGGTGCGCCGGGTGACATAGTGACATGAGCCCCGGCAAGGACGTCACCTAAGGAAGTTGACACAGGGAGTGGTCAGAGGAAGTGCTTGGAGCGGGCGGCCTACGGGCCGCCTTTTTTTGCGCGTGTGCTACCGAAGTACAAAAAGGTGCATAAAAAAACCAGCGCGAACGCTGGTTTTTATAGAGCGTTAAGCGATGTTGCAGTTTAGCGCTCCAGTTTCTCAAGCTTACCTGTTTTACCATCCCACTCTTCTGCGTCGGGTAGTGGGTCTTTCTTCTCGGCAATGTTTGGCCACACCTCGGCCAGTTCTGCATTGATTTCGATGAACTGCGTTTGGTTATCGGGCAGCTCATCCTCGGAGAAGATCGCTTCAGCGGGGCACTCCGGCTCACACAGGGCGCAATCGATACACTCATCTGGGTGAATAACCAAGAAGTTAGGGCCTTCGTAGAAGCAATCGACCGGGCAGACTTCCACGCAGTCAGTGTACTTGCACTGGATGCAGTTCTCGGTAACGACAAACGTCATCTTGCTATCCCTCTTGCAGGACCAGAAACGCTTCCGGTCATGGTCAATCGTGAATGGTTATAAATCAGCTGTTTTTTATAAGCTAAAAAGTATGGGCGACATTCTAGAGGTGCCCTTACCCGTGGGCAAGCGCCACATGACCTTCTATTAAGACGATCACAGGAGTTCGCGCCATTGATACAGCAGTGCCAACGCCTCCCTAGGCGATAAATCATCTACGTCCGCTTTTTTAAGCGCCTCTACAACGGGGTGAGGGGCGCTGGCAAACAGGTCGTTCTGCAGTGGCACGCCTTGTTCTGAACCTGCCGAGACAGCACGGCGCTGCTGTTGGTCAACGTCACGTTGCTCCAAGGCAATCAGTTTTTCCCGTGCGCGGGAGATCACAGGGGTGGGCACGCCAGCGAGCTGCGCGACCTGTAAGCCGTAGCTTTGGCTTGCAGGGCCAGCCTCAATACGGTGCATAAACACGATGCTATCGCCGTGCTCGGTGGCGGTTAAATGAATGTTGGCCACGCCGTTTGCCTGTTCAGGCAGGGAGGTCATTTCAAAATAGTGGGTGGCAAACAGTGTTAATGCACGGGCAGTCGCTAAGTGCTCGGCGCTTGCCCACGCAAGAGAGAGGCCGTCAAACGTACTGGTCCCGCGGCCAATCTCGTCCATAAGCACTAAGCTGTGTTCCGTTGCGTTATGCAGAATGTTGGCGGTTTCGGTCATCTCGACCATAAAGGTGGAGCGCCCCCCCGCTAAGTCGTCCGATGAGCCAATGCGGGTAAAGATACGGTCGATAGGGCCAATTTCAGCGGCGTCAGCGGGCACGAAGCTGCCGCTGTGAGCTAGCAGGGCAATTAGCGCGGTTTGGCGCATATAGGTCGATTTACCGCCCATGTTGGGGCCGGTGATGATCAGCATGTGCTGGTCGGGCGATAGCGTGACATCGTTGGGCACAAACGGCTTATCGCTCACCTGCTCAACGACCGGGTGGCGGCCTGCGCTAATGCTTATGCCAGTGGCTTCGACTAATTGCGGGCGCACCCAGTTGAGCGCTTCGGCGCGCTCGGCAAAGGCGCACAATACATCCAGCTCCGCCAGTGCCCGAGAGGTGCTTTGTAGCGCGTGGAGTAGCGCATTAAGCTCGCCCATTAGCCGCTCGTAGAGCCATTTTTCCCGGGTCAGCGCCCGCGATTTAGCCGAAAGCGCTTTATCTTCAAACTCTTTAAGTTCTGGAATAATAAAGCGCTCGGCGTTTTTTAGCGTTTGGCGACGAATATAGTCGGCGGGTGCCTGCTGTGCCTGGGAGCGGGGCAGTTCAATAAAATAGCCGTGCACGCGGTTATAGCCCACCTTTAAGTTGGCAAGGCCCGTACGCTCGCGTTCGCGTAGCTCTAATTGAACTAGGTATTCGCCGGCATTTTCGGCCATGCCGCGATGTTCATCCAACTCAGCGTCAAAGCCATTGGCAATCACGCCCCCGTCGCGGATCACCACGGGCGGGTTTTCGACCAGCGCGCGCGTAAGTGTGTCGGCCATTTCTGGGTAGGGGCGAATATGCGGTTTAAGGCTATCTAAGGCGCTGCCGGTATCCACTTCGGCCAGCAACTGCTCAAGCTCAGGCAGCGTAACAAGTGCATCACGCAGGCGCGCTAAGTCACGTGGGCGGGCGCTATACAGAGCAACACGGCCAAGAATACGCTCTACATCACCCACGTCGCTTAGGGTGTCCCGCAGTGCCATGTAGGCAGCGTCAATGGACAGCAATGCCACGCCTGCTTGGCGACCCTCAACAATATCCCGCTGGCGTAGCGGGCGATTCAGCCAGCGCTTTAGTAGCCGAGAGCCCATCGCGGTGGCACAGGTGTCTAAAACACTGGCTAGGGTGTTGTCGCTGTTACCGCCAAGATTAATGTCGATTTCTAAATTGCGCCGGCTGGCGGCGTCAATGACCACCGCATCGTCGCGGTTTTCCACGCTAATCGCCGTGACGTGGGGCAGGCGTGAGCGCTGAGTGTCTCGAGCGTAATCGACTAGCACCCCGGCGGCAATGAGTGCAGTTGTTAAGTGCGCGCAGCCAAAGCCGCGTAAATCCTGTACTTCAAACTGGTCGCATAGGCTGCGGGTGGCGCTATCCAGGTCAAACAGCCACTCGCCTTGGCGGCGCAGGCTACGTTTTTGTGACCAGGCATCAGGCAGCGTCAGGCTTTCTGGTACTAGCAGTTCAGCGGGGGAGAGGCGAGTAAGCTCGGCGAGCATCTCAGCTTCACTCTCTACTTCCAGTACGTTGAAGCGTCCGCTGGAGAGCTCAAGCCAAGCAAGGCCAAAGCCCTCTTTTCCAGGGGCAACAGATACCAGTACGTTATCGCGACGTGCGTCCAGCAGCGCTTCATCGTGGAGCGTGCCGGGGGTCACAATACGCACGACCTGGCGATCAACGGGCCCTTTGCTGGTGGCGGGATCGCCAATCTGTTCACAAATCGCCACTGATTCGCCGCCGGCGACCAGGCGTGCCAAATAGCCTTCCGCGCTGTGGTAAGGCACCCCCGCCATTGGGATCGGTTTGCCACCTGATTGGCCGCGTTGTGTAAGGGTAATATCCAGTAGCGCGGCGGCCCGCTTGGCGTCGTCGAAAAAGAGTTCGTAAAAATCCCCCATGCGGTAAAACAGCAGTACCTCGGGGTGTTCGCGTTTAATCTTAAGGTATTGCGCCATCATGGGCGTATGAGAGGGGCTGGCCTGTGACATGGGTGTCCTGGTTGAGCGTGGCGTAAGTCATCACGGCTTACGGCATGTTCGTTGGGCAAGTTCTGCGAGTAAATTATATAAGCAACTGCTTAAAGTCAGCGCTATGAGTAAGTTCTTAGAGCTAGCTCTTAGCGTGAGTTCTTAGAGTGAGTTCTTTGGGCAAGATAAACGCTGTATTCTACGCTGAACTGAGGTCTTACATGAAGGAGTCACTATGGCACCCAGCGTTTCTAGCCTGAAAAATCTTGATTTATCGCTGCTTGCTCAGCGCATGGGGCGGTTGTGCCAGCAGCTTGGTGTGGAAGTGACCACCGCGGAGTCGTGTACTGGTGGTGGAATCGCTAGCGCCATCACGTCGGTAGCGGGCAGCTCGGCTTACTTTACCGCCGGCTATGTGACGTATTCGAACGCTGCGAAGAGCCGCCTATTGAAGGTGCCAGCAGCTACCCTGGAAAGCGTTGGGGCAGTAAGTGAGCAGGTAGTAAAAGCAATGGCAGCAGGCGCTTGCCGGGAAAGTGGCGCAGGTTTAGCCGTGGCGGTGAGCGGTGTGGCAGGCCCTGACGGCGGCAGCGAAGAAAAGCCTGTGGGTACTGTATGGCTGGCGTGGGGTGATGCTGAGCATCAGCAAGCCGAGTGTTTTCACTTTCCTGGTGACCGTCAGGCGGTGAGAGAGCAGGCGGTTCGCGAAGCGCTGGCGGGTTTGGTGGCGCGTCTCACCGAGCAGGCAAAAGGCAGCAAAAAGAAATAATCGTTAAATATAGCGGTGAGGATTTGTTTAGCCGCTAATCTTTGGCATACTACTGGCTAATTATACAGCTTGTTATGAGGAATCTCTGAATGGCTCAGGACGACAACCGCACAAAAGCACTCAATGCAGCGCTTAGCCAAATCGACCGTCAGTTTGGCAAAGGAACCGTCATGCGCTTAGGCGATGCGCCTCGCGTCGTGATGCCGTCGGTTTCAACCGGTTCGCTGGGGCTGGATATCGCACTCGGTATTGGCGGGCTGCCGTTCGGCCGGGTGTGTGAAATCTTTGGCCCAGAGTCATCAGGTAAAACCACACTGACGCTTTCAGTGATTGCCCAAGCGCAGAAGCAGGGCAAGGTTTGTGCCTTTGTGGATGCCGAGCACGCCCTTGACCCAAGCTACGCTGAAAAGCTGGGTGTAAATTTAGATGACCTGCTGGTTTCCCAGCCGGATACCGGCGAGCAGGCGTTAGAAATTACCGACATGCTGGTGCGCTCAGGCGGTGTAGACGTCATTGTCATCGACTCTGTTGCCGCCTTAACGCCGCGTGCTGAAATCGAAGGTGAAATGGGCGACTCCCACGTTGGCCTGCAGGCGCGCTTGATGTCCCAGGCACTGCGTAAAATCACCGGTAACATCAAAAACGCTAACTGCTTAGTCATCTTTATTAACCAGATCCGCATGAAAATTGGCGTGATGTTTGGTAGCCCCGAAACCACCACCGGTGGCAACGCACTGAAGTTCTACGCTAGCGTGCGTTTGGATATCCGCCGCACCGGCTCGGTGAAGGTTGGCGATGAAGTTACTGGTAATGAAACCCGCGTAAAAGTGGTTAAAAACAAAGTGGCACCGCCGTTCCGCCAAGCTGAGTTCCAGATTCTTTATGGCAAAGGTATCTACCACGCCGGTGAAGTGATTGATCTGGGTGTGCAGTGCAGCCTAGTGGATAAAGCGGGTGCTTGGTACAGCTATAAAGGTAAGAAAATCGGCCAAGGTAAAGCGAACTCAGCCCTGTATCTGGAAGAGCATCCGGAAATTATGCTGGAGATCGAAACGCAGATTCGTGAGCAGCTGTTAGCCAAGCCTGACCCTAAAAATGAAGAAACGGCGCCTGTGGCAGACGTTGCCGCTGACAGCGACGACGACTTGCTATAAGTCCTTTGTGATGCGCGTCTTTAAAAGGGTGGGGGAGCGCTATGTTTGCTTCTGGCGGTGATGCCTCTCCACGCGACGTTGCCATTCAACTGCTAGCTCGGCGGGAGTACTCGCGCGCCGAGCTAGCGCGTAAGTTGCGCCAAAAAGCCTTTGAGCCAGAGGCTATACAGAGCTGTCTGGATGCCTTGGTCGAGCAATCGCTGCAGTCAGATGCGCGGTTTGCGGAAAGCTTTATTCGCTCGCGCATTGCACGCGGGCAGGGCGTTATCCGCATCAAAGGTGAGTTGCGGCAGCGGGGTGTTGATCAAGAAACGTTAGCCGCTGCACTGGCGACGGTAGAAGAGCGTGAAGCGGTAGATTGGTTTGAGTTAGCCCGAGAAACCTTAGCAAGGCGATACACATCTCCCGGTGAGACGCCTAAAGAGCGCGCCAAGCGCGAACGTTTTTTGGCTTCCCGTGGGTTCGATTTTGAGCAAATTCGCTATGCCCTCAGCTGTTTATCTGAGTCTTTTTCCCTCTAAATACCCCCTCAGTTTGGAACTTTGCCACTAACTGCGGCTTTAGTCGTTTGACAACTGCGTTATAATGCTCCTTTTGCGACCCCAGTGGGTAGCGGCGACAGCGCCCTGGGGCATCACGCTTTCTTGTCACGGATACCCTATGAAAAGCGCAGAAATCAGGCAGGCTTTTTTATCGTTCTTTGAAGAGCAGGGGCATACGATTGTTCCTACCAGCTCTCTAGTGCCGGGCAACGACCCAACGCTGCTATTCACCAATGCAGGCATGGTGCCGTTTAAAGATGTGTTCCTGGGTCGTGACCCGCGCCCTTATGTGCGGGCCACGTCTTCCCAGCGTTGTGTTCGCGCAGGTGGTAAGCATAACGATTTAGATAACGTCGGCTACACCGCACGCCACCATACCTTCTTTGAAATGCTGGGTAACTTTAGCTTTGGCGATTACTTTAAGCGCGACGCCATTCGTTTTGCTTGGGTTTTTCTAACGGAAACTCTGGGGCTGCCGAAAGAGAAACTTTGGGTAACCGTTCACATTAGTGACGATGAAGCTGAGCGTATCTGGAAAGATGAAATCGGCATTGACCCAGAGCGCTTCTCTAAGCTGGATGAAGATAACTTCTGGCAGATGGGCGATACCGGCCCCTGTGGCCCAAGTTCGGAAATTTTCTTTGATCACGGCCCTGACGTGTGGGGCGGCCCGCCGGGAAGTCCAGAAGAAGACGGCGACCGCTATATCGAGATATGGAACTTGGTGTTCATGCAGTTCGACCGCGATGCCTCAGGCACACTAAATCCGCTGCCCAAGCCGTCTATTGATACCGGTATGGGCTTGGAGCGTGTTGCCGCGGTGATGCAGGGTGTGCACTCCAACTATGAAATCGACCTGTTCCAGAATCTGTTAAAAGCAGCGGCTGATGCCACCGGCCACCTTGACACTGCGACGCCTTCGCTGCGGGTTATTGCCGACCATATTCGCTCCTGTGCCTTTTTGATTGCCGATGGCGTGTTGCCGTCCAATGAAGGGCGCGGCTATGTGCTGCGGCGTATTATTCGTCGGGCGATTCGTCATGGGCACAAGTTAGGCGCCTCTGAACCGTTCTTCCACAAGCTCGTGAGCGCGCTAGATGCTGAAATGGGCGAGGCGTACCCTGAGCTACATGAAGCCAGTGGGCAGATAGCCCGTGTCCTGCTCAAAGAAGAGGAGCAGTTTGCCCGTACGCTGGATCACGGTATGGGGCTGCTGAACGCGGCGCTTGAGGAGCTTCAAGGCGATGTGCTGCCCGGTGAAACCGTGTTCAAACTCTACGACACCTACGGCTTCCCCTTTGATTTAACTGCCGATGTTTGCCGGGAGCGGGAAGTATCGCTGGATGAAGCCGGTTTCCAGCGTGAGCTTGAGGCTCAGCGTGAGCGCGCCCGTGCTGCCAGCCAGTTTGGCGCAGACTATAGCGCCTCTATTGAGCTTGAAGGTGAAACTCGCTTTACCGGTTATGAACAGCTAGAAGACCAGGCAACGGTCACCGCTATCGTTGATACGGAAGGCGGCGCGCTTGCTGCCTTGGAAGCGGGCCAAAAAGGCACTGTCGTACTTGATCGCACGCCATTTTATGGCGAGTCAGGTGGTCAGGTAGGCGACACCGGCTACCTGTATGTAGACGGTGGGCGTTTCCAGGTAACGGATACCCAGAAGCAGAGCGGTCACCATCTGCACCAAGGGATCATGGTGGAGGGCGCGCTTAACGTAGGTGCCCACGTGCGTGGTGAAGTGGATGCCAGCCTGCGCAGCGCCACTATTCGTAACCACTCGGCAACCCACCTGCTGCATAAAGCGCTACGGTTGGTGCTGGGCGATCACGTTCAGCAGAAAGGCTCGCTGGTCAATGCCGAACGGTTACGCTTTGACTTTAGCCATTTTGAGCCAATGACGGCGGATCAATTGGCTGAAGTAGAGCGCTTGGTCAATGAGCAAATACTGGCGAACGCGCCGACCAAAATTGAGCAAATGAGTTTGGCTGATGCCAAGGAGAAAGGCGCAGCCGCGCTGTTTGAAGCAAAATATGCTGACAACGTGCGCGTGCTGACCATTGGCGCCGATGACTTCTCTATCGAACTGTGTGGTGGTACCCATGTGGCCCGCAGTGGTGATATTGGCTGCTGTCATGTGATTAGCGAAGTGGGTATCGCGTCAGGTGTACGTCGTATAGAAGCGATTACCGGCGAAAATGCACTGGCGTACTTCCGCGAGCAAGAAGCCCGTGTGCAGCGTCTTGGCGAGCGTCTGAAAACCAAGCCTGAGCAAGTAGAGGCCAGGGTTGAGTCGCTAGTTGATCGTAACCGCGCGCTTGAGAAAGAGCTTGAGCAGTTGAAAGCCAAGCTGGCTAGCGCTGCAGGCAGCGACATGCTTAGCCAGGTGCAAGAAGTTAACGGCGTTAAGCTGCTGGTGACTCAGCTTGAAGGCGTATCGGGCAAAGACCTGCGCGGCGTACTGGATCAGTTGAAAAACAAGCTTGGTTCAGGGGTTGTCATGCTCGGTACAGCAGACGCCGCAGCGGGTAAAGTTAGCTTGATTGCTGGCGTAACCCAGGATTTGACCAGCCGCGTCAAAGCGGGTGAGCTGGTTAACCACGTTGCTTCCCAGGTGGGCGGTAAAGGTGGTGGCCGCCCGGATATGGCGCAAGCAGGTGGTAGCCAGCCTGATGCCTTGCCAGGAGCGTTGAACAGCGTTCCGGCTTGGTTGGAAAACACGCTTCGCTAATAACGAAGGCCGGTGGCATTATCTGCTACCGGCCTTTTTGTTAGTGAAGAAAATTAGCAATAACAACATTCACCCTCCATTCCCGAACCCATAGGAAAACGGCATATGGCATTATACGTACAGAAGTTCGGCGGCACTTCGGTGGGCTCTGTCGACCGTATCAAGGCCGTGGCGGAAAAGGTCAAAGGCTTTCGTGATCAAGGCCACCAAGTCGTGGTCGTCGTCTCTGCGATGAGCGGCGAGACCAATCGCTTGACCGAAATGGCGCAGGCCCTCAATGAAGAGCCGGCACCGCGCGAAATGGATATGCTGCTGTCGACCGGTGAGCAGGTCACCATTTCGTTGCTGGCCATGGCGCTCCAGCAAATTGGCGTTTCTGCCACTTCTCACACGGGTGCCCAGGTAGGTATTCACACCGATAGCGCCTACACCAAAGCGCGCATTCAGCGTATTGAAACCGACGATCTGAAAGCTGACCTGGATTCAGGCAAAGTGGTGGTGGTGGCTGGCTTCCAGGGCGTTGATGAGAACGGCAATATCACGACGCTGGGACGTGGTGGTTCCGATACCACGGGTGTTGCACTGGCCGCAGCGCTGGGCGCCGATGAGTGCCAAATCTACACCGATGTCGACGGTGTTTATACCACCGACCCCCGCGTATGTTCCAAGGCGCAACGCCTTGAGAGCATAACAGTGGAAGAAATGCTTGAACTGGCGAGCTTAGGCTCCAAAGTGCTGCAAATCCGTGCTGTGGAGTTTGCAGGTAAGTACAACGTACCGCTGCGGGTGCTGTCGAGCTTTGAAAACGGCCCTGGCACCCTGATTGTTGCAGACGCAGACCAAGACGAGGACTCTATGGAAGAACCGCTGATCTCCGGTATCGCTTTTACCAAAAACGAAGCCAAACTCACCCTGTTGAACACGCCTGATGTGCCCGGCGTGGCGTCACGTATTCTTGGCCCAATTGCCGACGCCAATATCGAAGTAGATATGATCGTCCAGAACGTGGCGCCAGCAGGTGATTACACTGACTTCACCTTTACGGTTGCCAAGGGTGACTATAAAGCCACTAAGAAGATTCTGGAAGAAACCGTTATTCCTGATTTAGGCGGTGGCGAGCTGCGCGGTGATGATAATATCGCCAAGGTGTCGCTAGTAGGCGTTGGCATGCGCTCGCATGCAGGCGTTGCTTCTAAAATGTTCCGCGTATTGGCCGATGAAAACGTCAATATTCGTATGGTATCTACCTCTGAAATTAAAATTTCCGTGGTGATTGACGAAAAACATATGGAGCTTGCGGTTAATGCATTACACAAAGCTTTCGGCTTAGATAAGACAGATATAGAATCTGAATAACAATAATGCCTTAAACCTTCTACGCTGAAGGGGTGACTCGCTGCCGAGTGGTGGTGAGCTTTCTTTCAACGGGAGGTTAAGGTGTCATGGAGCCAGAGAGCCATTGGTGACGAGCGACGCCATGCAGCATAATAGGGTGGCGTCGCTTCTGGCGGACACATCCCGTTGTATTAAAACGTCTGAGAAGGAGATCAGCCATGCTCATCCTAACCCGCCGTGTTGGCGAAACACTGATGATCGGTGATGAAGTTACTGTCACTGTACTCGGTGTGAAAGGCAACCAAGTGCGCATCGGTGTGAATGCACCCAAAGATGTAGCGGTTCACCGCGAAGAGATCTATCAGCGCATTCAGCGTGAACGTAATAGTGAAAGCGAAGCTGAGTAAATGTCCGTGATTGTCACGCCCCCCGTAGGGCGTTTAAGCGGTAACATCCGGTCGGTGCGAAAAAAAATCTGTAGAGGACTAGACAGCAGTCGTCATAATCGGTAATATTCGCGCCGTGCCGTTGAGGAGAGGTGGCCGAGTGGCTGAAGGCGCTCCCCTGCTAAGGGAGTATAGGGTTTATAGCCCTATCGAGGGTTCGAATCCCTCTCTCTCCGCCAACTGCATATCAAGTAGCAGTATCGCTTGAAAACGTAATATCGTATTACCTTCATGTGTAAGAAGATTAGCGCCCGTAGCTCAGCTGGATAGAGTACCTGACTACGAATCAGGGGGTCGGAGGTTCGAATCCTCCCGGGCGCGCCATCTTACAAGCGGGTGTTGTCAAAGCTAAGTTCTTTGAAATAAAAGTTTTAAAAGAACAGGCAGTTGAAAACAAACGTTGTTGAAAGCGTAAGTACCTGATGTTACAATAAATTCATTGTTTGATACGTTAAGCATGAATGTTAAGCGCCCGTAGCTCAGCTGGATAGAGTACCTGACTACGAATCAGGGGGTCGGAGGTTCGAATCCTCCCGGGCGCGCCAGAATTTAAAAACCCGCTCTCACAGAGAGCGGGTTTTCTGTTTTCTAGCCTGGTCAGCGTGGCTCGCACGCTGATCTTGCGATCGTGTCAAGCGCCCCCGCATTTGCGGTAGGGCGCTTTTTTTTGATCAATTCGTTTAGTTGGGTCTGGTGAGATTAAGCACTGCGCAGTAAGGTTGTATGAGCGACGGCTAAGCACTGTCTAAGTCGCTTCACAGGCAGGAAGAGGGGTGTCGCTAGGTACCAAGTTGGTTAATAGCGTATCGAGGTCTGTGAGGCGCTTTAAGCGCTGAAAGTGCTGGTCGGCTTCTGCATTGCCTTGGCGCATTTGAGCCAGCCACTGTTTCACAAGCGACACCACCACGCGATCAGGTAGTTGCTGCCGTTGTATGGCGGCGTATTGCTTAAGTACGCTGACACGCATTTCCCAGGTGGTTTCAGGAAGTCGCTCGCCGGTTCGCTGCCAGTGGCGAATGCGCGGTGCAAGCCAGGGGTCTGCTAACGCGCTACGCCCCAGCATGACATCGCGACAGCCAGAGAGCGTGCGCGCTTTCCAGTAGTCTTCAAGCGTCCATATATCGCCATTGGCCACTACGGGAATAGACACCTGATGGCGAATTTTGCTGATCCACTCCCAGTGCGCAGGTGGGCGGTAGCCCTCATCCCGTGTTCGGCCATGCACGACTAGTCGGGCTGCTCCGCCGGCTTGGGTGGCTTGGGCGCAGGCGATGGCTAGGCGTCGATCAGAGAAGCCAAGGCGAATCTTGGCCGTCACCGGTATTTGACCCTCCAGAGCCTCGGCAACTGCCTTTACCGCTTGGTAGACACGTTCTGGGCGGCGAAGTAGTGATGCACCGCCATCGTGGCGGTTAACCAGCTTTGCCGGGCAGCCAAAGTTTAGGTCGATGCTCAGCGCGCCAAGGGCAAGCGCTTGGCGCGCATTTTCCGCCAGAGCGGTGGGGTCGGAGCCGAGTAACTGAAGATGCACCGGTACGCCACTTGGGGTGGCGACGGGGCGTTGGGTAAGTTCGGGGCAGTGCCTGTAAAACACACGTGGCGGTAGGCGTGCATCAACTACCCGTACAAACTCGGTTACCGACCAGTCAAAACCTGCTTGCCGGGTGAGTAAGTCGCGGGTGAGAGCGTCGATAACGCCCTCCATAGGCGCAAGGCCTATTTCGCCGTTTTGTAGTAAATTAACAACCATGACTTCCACTATGGCGCCATTGCAATCTATTCTGGATGTGGCAGGTTAGTGCATAGACCTCACTGCGCCAAGTGCCTTTAGAGGCTTTTGAGGTACCGATAAGCATTTGAAATAAGGAGAATGCGGTATGCAAGATACAGAGCTACTCCACGAGGGACTGACCCTAATGGGGCTTGGTATGGGCTTTGTTTTTGTTTTTCTTACTGTTTTGGTAATTAGCGTTACGCTAATGTCAAAGCTGATTGGCCGCTTTCAGCCGACTCCGGCGGCGGTGCCTAGCAGTGGGAACGGTAAAAAAGCGACGGCTGCAAAAAGTCAAAACGATGAGGTGCTAGTCGTGATTAGTGCTGCAGTGCATCGTTATCGTTCTTCACGCCGCCAATAGGCAGCCCTTTTTGTAGCTGGCTTGCCACGCTACCGGCATTTTTTTTGTTAAATTTACTACAAATTCATAACGTACCAACTGTGAGCCACGACCATGAATGAAATAAAACGTCCTCTGGGAATCACTGATGTTGTCCTTCGCGATGCCCACCAATCGCTGTTTGCTACCCGGCTGCGGCTTGATGACATGCTACCGATTGCCGAAAAACTCGATAAGGTTGGTTATTGGTCGCTTGAAACCTGGGGTGGCGCTACCTTTGATGCGTGTATTCGTTATCTGGGCGAGGATCCTTGGGAACGTATCCGTGCGTTGAAAGAAGCGATGCCTAACACGCCCCAGGCGATGCTGCTACGCGGCCAAAACCTGCTGGGCTATCGCCACTACGCTGACGATGTAGTGGATAAATTTGTTGAGCGCGCAAAAACCAACGGTGTGGATGTGTTTCGCGTGTTTGATGCGATGAACGATCCGCGCAACCTAGAGCGTGCTATTAAGGCAGTACGCCAGGTAGGTGGGCATGCGCAGGGCACTATTTCCTATACGGTCAGCCCGGTACATACCCTGGATAGCTGGGTAGATCTAGCCAAAACCATTGCCGCAATGGGAGCAGATTCACTGGCTATCAAGGATATGGCGGGGCTGCTAACGCCGTATATCGCGTATGACTTGGTGGCGCGGCTGAAAAAAGAGCTGTCTATCCCGGTTCATTTGCACTGCCATGCCACTACCGGCCTCTCCACCTCGACGATCCTCAAAGCTGTGGAAGCTGGGGTCGACAATGTCGATACCGCTATCTCTTCAATGTCGATGACCTATGGACACAGCCCCACCGAGTCTGTGGTCGCGATGCTCAAGGATACCGACCGTGATACCGGCCTGGATCTGGAGCTTTTAGAAGACATCGCTAGCTACTTCCGTGAGGTGCGTAAAAAGTACGCAGCCTTCGAAGGGTCGCTCAAAGGCATCGACTCACGCATCCTGATTGCTCAGGTGCCGGGCGGCATGCTTACCAACATGGAAGGCCAGTTAAAAGAGCAGGGCGCTGGCGATAAGCTAGATGACGTGCTGAACGAAATCCCACGCGTGCGTGAAGACTTAGGCTTTATTCCCCTGGTGACACCAACCTCGCAAATTGTGGGTACCCAGGCTGTGATGAACGTCATGATGGGCGAGCGCTATAAGTCGATCTCTAAAGAAGTTCAGGCACTGCTTAAAGGTGAATACGGCTACGCCCCGGCGCCGTTCAATGCTGAGCTACAAAAGCGGGTGTTGGAAGGCGGCGAGCCGATCACCTGCCGCCCGGCGGACAACCTATCGCCTGAAATGGACAGGCTAGCGACTGAACTTAAAGAGAAGGCCGGTGCAGATAAAATCCGCCTAGCTGACGGCGAGCGGGAAATAGACGATGTGCTCACGTACGCCTTGTTTCCGCAGATTGGCCTGAAGTTTCTGAAAAACCGCGACAACCCAGACGCCTTTGAACCCGTTCCCCAGGCGCCTGATGCGAGCGCTGCCAAGGTTCCTGCTAAGGTCGAGAAGAGCGCCAGCGTTCCCGTGGCGGCGAGTGGCCCAGAAACTTACACCGTTAAGCTCAATGGCAAAGCGTTTGTGGTGGAAGTCTCAGAAGGGGGTGACATCGGTGAGGTGAAAGAGCAAGTCGCGGGGGGGGCAAAAGAGCCAGCGCCTAGTGCTGAGGCCGAAAGCAGTGGCGAAAGCATCGACGCTCCGCTAGCGGGCAATATCTTCAAAGTGAATGTGCGCCCCGGCGACCAAGTAGCGGAAGGTGATGTCGTGATTATTCTGGAAGCCATGAAAATGGAAACCGAAGTGCGTGCTAGCAGCGCCGGCACCGTATCGAAAGTTAATGTCAGCGAGGGCGACAGCGTTGCCGTTGGCGACTCGTTGATCGAGCTTTAAGGGCATTCGGCAATGGATAATTTAATCACCTTATGGGAGGGCTCGGGGCTTTATAACCTTGAGCTGGGTCAGGCGGTTATGATCCTGGTGGGGCTTGGGCTGCTCTACTTGGCTATTTATAAGAAGTTTGAGCCGCTGTTGCTGGTGCCTATTGGCTTTGGCGGCATTCTTGCCAACATTCCAGAGGCAGGGTTGGCTATTTCGGCCCTTGATCAAGCAATGGAGGTCGCGCAACCAGCTGTCTTGCATCAGATAGCATCGGCGCTGGGCGCAACGCTTGATCCGTTGGGCGGCGTAGAAGCATGGCGGGAGACATTAAAGGCAATTGCTGACGACGCTGCCGCACCGGATCAGTTGCGTGCTGCAAGAGATGTTGCCATGAACGTTGGCTATGGCGACGGCATGCTTTACACCTTCTATAACATCGCTATTGCCTCTGGAATCGCGCCGCTGATCATCTTTATGGGTGTTGGGGCGATGACCGATTTTGGCCCGCTGCTGGCCAATCCGCGTACGCTATTTTTGGGCGCTGCTGCGCAGTTCGGTATTTTTGCCACAGTCTTTGGTGCCGTCGGTATGTCGGCCATGGGCTGGATGGATTTCTCCATCGAGCAAGCGGCGGCTATTGGTATCATCGGTGGAGCTGACGGCCCAACGTCTATTTATGTATCGAGCGTGTTAGCGCCAGAGTTGTTGGGTGCTATTGCCGTGGCGGCCTATGCCTATATGGCGTTAGTGCCGATGATCCAGCCGCCGATTATGCGGCTGCTGACGACGAAGAAAGAGCGTGAGATTGCGATGACTCAGCTGCGTCCAGTGTCCAAGCTTGAGAAGATTATCTTCCCGCTGGCCCTGCTGATGCTGGTAGCGCTCTTTTTGCCGGATGCTGCACCGCTGTTGGGGATGTTCTGCTTCGGTAATTTAATGCGCGAGTGCGGTGTGGTAGAGCGCCTGACGGATACGGCTCAAAACGCTCTAATTAACATTGTCACGATTGTGCTGGGCTTGGCAGTAGGTTCGCGCTTGATGGCCGATTCTTTCCTGGCAATAGAAACGCTTGGCATCATGGCGCTGGGCATTGTGGCCTTCGCTATTGGTACCGCGGCTGGGGTTCTCATGGCGAAATTGATGAACGTGATGAGTAAGATGCCGATCAACCCATTGATTGGTGCTGCAGGCGTGTCAGCGGTACCGATGGCTGCTCGGGTTGCCAATAAAGTTGGCTTGGAGTCGAACCCGCACAACTTCCTGCTGATGCATGCGATGGGGCCCAATGTGGCTGGTGTGATTGGCTCAGCGGTGGCCGCCGGGGTGATGATCAAGTACCTGAGTTAAACGCAGTCAAAATGCAAAAATACGCATAGCCCGCTAACGCGGCTTATCGAGCAAGCGCTCGCTTAAGTCGCGTTTTTTGTTTTGTGAGTTTTGTTAACGCTATCTATTTAACGCGTAGGCTAGGCCTTCTGGATATTGAGCGTCATTTTGAGGCGGTTCTCGAGCGCTGCTAGATCCAGCACAACGTCCCGCGGCCAGCCAATGGTCAAGCGCACCCCGTTACCATCGTAATCGACATATTGAATCGGGATGTGCTGCTCATCGCACCATGCCCGCGTCACTGCTTCGTGGGCAAAGCCAACGTTTAGCTGATAGTTATCCCGTTCAACAATTTCTCGCAGTGGTAGCGTTTCAAGCCCTGAATTGACTGCTTGGGCATAAGCGCGGGCAAGCCCGCCGGTGCCGAGTTTTGTGCCGCCAAAATAGCGAATCACCACACAACCGATTTCACCCAGCCCACTGCCTAATAACGCTTGATACATAGGTCTTCCGGCTGTGCCGCCAGGTTCGCCGTCATCTGAAAAGCCAATATGTGTTTGCTCTCCTGGTGGTCCTGCAATAAAAGCGCTGCAGTGGTGGCTTGCGTTAGGGTGAGCGGCTTTGGCTGCATGCAGCAGCGCATCAAAAGCTTCTTTGTTCGGGGCATGGCACACCCAGGTGAGAAATTGGTTTTTCTCTACCTCTATAACGGCTGTGTGCCACTGGTAGGGGGGGAAGTCAGGGATGCGATATCGCACTCATTACTCCTGGGAGTCGTGAGGCTTGAATTAGCCTTAATGATGCCGTGATGGTGAGTCGTGATGCTCAATGCCCATCACCATGCCTAAAACTTGAATATCACAATTATGCAGGAATACTGCAGGTGTTGCTGCGTCTTCAGGCAATAAATGCACGCCCAGGCGATTGATCGAGAGCTGTTTTAACGCGACTTCACGCTGGTTAATAGTCACAACCGCTGTTTCCTGCTGGGTATCATGCTGATAGCGGCGAATAATAATAACATCGCCATCGAATAAGTTGCTGTCGCGCATGCGGTCGCCGCGTACTTTGAGTGCGTAGGTGTTGCGTCGTGTAATGTGTGCAGCGTTACGCCGCCGCGCGGTGGTAGTGGTCAGCGTTGCTGGCTGAAGGGGGGCGCCCTGGATAGGCCGTGGTGCTGGCATCGACATCGTCATTGTAGTTTCTCCAATGCAGCGCCCGTTCCTTAGGCGTTTGGTTGTATTGAGTGCTGTGTTTTTATGGGGTGTTTTTTCATACAGTATGTGCAGTATAAACCTGTTTTTGCATACAGTTCCAGTGGTGGTTTTTTTCTTATTTTCAGCACGCTTTTTTTGCGGTCCTGATGATATGTATCATGCTGCGACCCAAGGCCGCAGAGTGCGACTGGCGAGAAAGTGCCTTTCCGTGTAGAGTTCGACCCGAATTCAATATGGCTGGAGAGACCTTTGAGCCTGTGCCTACAAGCCCGACAATTGGCCTGTGAACGCGATGACCGTTGGCTATTTGAAGGGCTCGATCTTGATATCCAACGGGGTGAGATCGTGCGCATTGAAGGCCCTAATGGCAGCGGTAAAACAACGCTGTTGAAAATTCTCTCGGGCCAACTGAGCGATTATCATGGCGATCTTTACTGGAATGGCGCATTAATGCGTGAAACCCGTGAACATTTTCTCGCCAATTTGCTCTATTTAGGACACGCCCCAGGGGTTAAGTCGGGTCTGACTCCCTTAGAAAACCTTACTTGGTATCAGGCACTTAGCGGTGAGCAAGGCTCTGAAGAGCAGCGTGAAGAGGCCTTGGCTAAGGTGGGGCTGAGAGGCTTTGAAGACGTGCCGGCAGGGCAGCTTTCTGCGGGCCAGCAGCGGCGGATTGCGCTGGCAAGGTTAACGCTTATCCCTAGAGCTCTTTGGGTGCTGGATGAGCCATTTACGGCGATTGATCGTAACGGTGTGGCAGCGCTTGAGACGCAGTTAGTTGCGCACGCCAAAGCAGGAGGGTGTGTACTGGTTACCACGCATCACGAGTTAACCGCTTCACCCGTACTTCGAAGAGTACAGTTGGGGTAAAAGGAGATAGCGTTGCCCAGTACAAATGCCACCGTCAGTGCCCCGGTAATGCCTATGCACGACCCCAAAGGGGGGCTAATTGTTGCGCTTAACGCCACACTCAGGCGTGATCTAACGCTGATGCTTAGGCGGCGAGGGGAGGTGCTGAACCCTCTAGTGTTTTTTGCCTTGGTGATTACCCTCTTTCCCATTGGTATTTCACCAGACCCTCAGCTGTTAGCGGTTATCGCGCCTGGGCTATTGTGGGTAGCCGCACTGCTAGCGGCGCTGCTCTCTTTAGATAGCCTATTTCGCAGTGATTACGAAGATGGCAGCCTGGAGCAACTCCTTCTAGCGCCGCAACCTCTGGCAGCGTTAGGGCTAGCAAAAGTAGCTGTACACTGGCTACTTACCGGCCTGCCACTCGCACTAATGGCGCCATTGTTGGGCATTATGTTGGCACTCCCAGCTGGTAGCTATTTGGTTTTAGCACTTTCACTGGCGCTTGGTACGGCTAGCTTGAGTTTAATTGGTGCGATTGGCGCTGCACTAACGGTAGGTTTGGCACGGGGAGGGGTACTGCTTTCACTGCTGGTACTGCCGCTTTATATTCCAATACTTATTTTTGGTGCAGGCGCCGTACAGGCTGCGATTATGGGCGATGGGGTAACGGCGCACTTGGCCATCTTAGGGGCGTTACTTGCGATGGCGTTAATGCTTTCACCTTGGGCGATTGCTGCATCGCTACGTATCAGTATCAACGGCTAAAGGACGGAAATTCCATGTGGGCCTTTATTAATAAACTGAGATCACCCAAGTGGTTTTACGCAATTAGCGCTAAGCTGCAGCCTTGGTTTTGGGCGCTTGCAGCGCTGCTGTTGATAACCGGCACGGTATGGGGACTTGCTTTTGCTCCTGCGGACTATCAACAGGGCAATAGTTTCCGGATTATTTATGTCCATGTGCCAGCTGCGTTTTTGGCCCAGTCAATTTTTGTTTCCATGGCCATCACTGGGTTAGTGTTTATGGTGTGGAAGATCAAAATCGCCGATATGGCTGCAACCGTTATGGCCCCCCTGGGTGCTGCAATGACGTTTATAGCGCTGTTTTCAGGCGCGGTATGGGGAGTGCCCACCTGGGGCACGTGGTGGATGTGGGATGCCCGCCTTACCTCCATGCTAATTTTGTTGTTTCTGTATTTAGGCGTCATTGCCTTGCGGGGGGCGTTCAGTAGCCGAGACAGCGGCTCACGCGCAGCATCAGTATTGGCGATGGTAGGTGTCATCAATATTCCAATTATTAAATATTCGGTTGATTGGTGGTACACGCTACACCAGCCCGCCACCTTTACCATTACCGGCCGAGCGGCGATGCCTCTGGAAATGTGGGCACCGCTGTTGATTATGGTGCTTGGGTTTTACAGCTTTTTTATTGGTTTAACGCTGATGCGTACGCGCAGCGAAATCTTACGCCGTGAGGCCAGTAAGCGCTGGGTGCGTGACCTTATAGAGGAGTCGCGTTAATGGCTTTCTCATCGATTAATGAATTTCTCGCAATGGGCGGTCATGGGCCTTACGTATGGGCCGCCTGGGGCGTTACAGCGCTGTTGTTTTTAGTCATTTTGTGGCATGCGCGGCTGGAGCGTCGCCAGCTGCTTAGCAGCTTAAAACGTCGTGCTCGCCGTGAAAGTCAGGCTAACAACTACCCGCATAAATCAGCGCAGGCACCGGTTAAACCTGTTCAAGGGGACGTTCATCATGACGCCTAAACGTAAGCAAAAGCTGTTTGTTATTTTAGGGTTAGTCTCGTTAACGGCGATTGCCGTTGGGCTGACCCTTTACGCGCTGCGTGCCAACATCAATTTGTTTTTCAGCCCGGTACAAATTGCACAAGGCAATGCACCTATCGAGCGCCAAATCCGTGCTGGTGGCATGGTGAAAGAGGGCTCTGTTTCCCGCGATCGAGAAAGCTTGAATGTTGAGTTTACGGTGACTGACTACGTAGACGATCTCGATGTTTATTACAGTGGGATTTTGCCGGATCTGTTCCGCGAGGGGCAGGGGGTTGTCGTCGTGGGGGAGCTTCAAGCCGACGGGCGTTTCCGGGCTGACCAAGTGCTGGCGCGCCACGATGAAAACTATATGCCGCCAGAAGTTGCCCAAGCGCTGAAAGAAGCAGGCTACTCACCGGCCGACTTCCAAGCGAAGGCGGCTAAAGTCGGTGAGCGGTTGGAGCAAGAAGGCGTTCCACACGCTAGCGAATACTAACGCTCACGCTGCCCTGCTGCGCAGCATGCTGTTTTGCCCAGTGCTATCTCGGAGCGCTCATGTTCATAAAAATGATTCCTGAAATTGGCCATTTTGCCCTGGTTATTGCCCTGCTAATGGCGATAGTTCAGTCGATTATGCCGCTTGCAGGGGCGGCGACCCGCCGCCCACTGTGGATGGCGTATGGTCGTCCTATGGCAGCCGGCCAGTTTTTCTTTGTCGCGATTGCTTATATCTGCCTTACAACAAGCTACATGCTGGATGATTTCAGCGTTGCTAACGTTGCCAACAACTCTAACTCGCTACTGCCCTGGTACTACAAGTTTAGTGCAGTATGGGGCAACCATGAAGGCTCGGTACTGCTATGGAGCCTGATGCTGGCGGGCTGGGGTTATGCGGCATCGGTGTTCTCAGGTGATTTGCCACGGGACATGGTGGCACGGGTTCAAGGCATCATGGGAATGGTCTGCGTTGGCTTCCTGCTGTTTATCTTAATGACCTCCAACCCCTTTGAGCGTCTACTGCCTAACATGCCGCAGGATGGTGCGGATCTAAACCCGCTGCTTCAAGATTTTGGCCTCATTGTGCATCCACCGATGCTGTATATGGGCTATGTCGGCTTTTCCGTTGTTTTTGCATTCGCTATTGCAGCGCTTTTAGGTGGGCGTTTGGATGCCGCTTGGACCCGCTGGGCGCGCCCTTGGACCAACTTGGCCTGGGCGTTTCTTACCGTAGGGATTGCGCTAGGTAGCTGGTGGGCCTACTACGAGCTTGGCTGGGGCGGCTGGTGGTTCTGGGATCCGGTCGAAAACGCGTCGCTGCTACCTTGGCTCACGGGTACGGCATTAATGCACTCGTTGGCGGTCACCGAAAAACGCGGCTCGTTTAAAAGCTGGTCGGTATTGCTGGCGATCTCCACGTTCTCGCTCTCCTTGTTGGGCACTTTCTTGGTGCGCTCCGGCGTACTGACGTCGGTTCACGCCTTTGCCAACGACCCTTCCCGCGGCTTCTTTATTTTGATGCTGCTAACCATCACGGTCACGCTCTCGTTGTTGGTGTTTGCACTGCGCGCGCCACGGGTTAGCCATAAAGTTGGTTTTAACTGGCTTTCACGGGACTCACTGCTGCTGATCAACAATATTCTACTGGTCATCATGACGGTGACGGTGTTGTTGGGAACCGTCTACCCGCTGATTCTAGACTCGATGGGGCTGGGTAAAATCAGCGTAGGGCCTCCTTACTTTAACGCGTTATTTGTCCCCCTTACGGTCATCATGTGTGTCTTTATGGGCTTAGGCCCCGTGGCCCGCTGGAAGAGCATGCCTGCGGGGGAGCTAGTGCGTAAGCTATGGCTGGCAGGGGCTGCATCGCTGGTATTAGGCGCGGCAATGCCGCTGCTATACGGCGGTGAATGGAACCTATGGGTGTCGTTAGGGATTATTTCAGCCCTGTGGATTGTCTTGCCCATGGTGCGCGATCTATTTGATAAAACGCGCCACGCCAGCTCGTTTTTGGCCGGCCTGCGCAAGCTCTCGTTGGCCTATTGGGGCATGGTGCTGGGCCACGTGGGTATTGCGGTGACGATTGTTGGGGTGGCGATTGTTTCTAACTACAACATCGAGCGTAACGTGCGTATGTCACCAGGCACCACGGTGGAGGTCGCGGGCTACCAGTTCACCATGACGGAGCTTACCAATCGCCGTGGGCCAAACTTTTTGGCAGACACATCGATTATCCATGTACAGCGTGGCGAAACAGGGCGTAGCTTCATCATGCGCCCGGAAAAACGTCTGTATTTGGCGACTGGCATGCCAATGACCCAAGTCGCTTTGCGTCCTGGCTTATTCCGCGACCTGTATGTGGCCATGGGTGAGGATCTAGAAGACGGCAGCTACGCCATGCGTGTTCAATATAAGCCGTTTGTACGCTGGCTGTGGCTGGGCGGATTGCTGATGTCCTTCGGCGGCATACTGGCCATAGTGGATAAGCGCTACCGTCGGGTGACTGCGCGTAAGTCCGCGCCTGCCGATGCTGCTCAAGCGCCGTCGAAGGAGGCTACGGCATGACCCGTCGCTTGCTACTGCTACTGCTGCCGGTTGGCTTTATCGGTATCGCACTGTTTCTTTATCAGGGGTTGGGGATTAATCCTTCTGACCGGGATTCTGCGCTGATGGCACGGGAATTCCCCGCCTTTGAGGCCAGCACTCTGCGCGATGCCAGCCGTCGCGTAGACCAGACGCTGCTCACCGGCGAGGTTACGCTTGTGAACATATGGGGAGAGTGGTGCCCCGCTTGTAAACAAGAAATGCCTCAGTTGCTGGCATTGGCTGATCATAATATCCGTATGGTGGGCATCAACTATCGCGATACCCGTGAAAAAGGGCTGGAATTTTTAAGCGAGTTTGGCGACCCCTTTGAGGTCAATATCTTTGATCCTGAAGGCAGCTTAGGCTTTGACCTGGGTGTTTATGGCGCGCCAGAGACCTTTTTAGTCGATGCCGACGGTGTGATTCGCTATCACCATAAAGGCTACGTATCGCCTGAAGATGTCCGCGAACGCATCCTGCCGGAGGTGGAAAAATGGCGTTAATTCGTACGCTTTCAGTTCTCTTGATGTTGCTCTTTACAGCCAGTGCAATTGCTGGCGGTATCGAAGTTAGAGAGTTTGATGACCCGGTAATGGAGAAGCGCTACCGCGACTTGACCGCCTCCATGCGCTGCCCGCTATGTGAAAATCAGGCCATCGATGACTCTGATGCACCTATCTCAGGTGATATGCGCGAGCGGGTTTACCTACTGCTTCAGGATGGCCAGTCGGACATCGAAATTATTGATCATATGGTGCAGCGATTTGGGGATTATATTCTTTACAACCCTCGCCTGGAAAACCGCACCTACCTGCTATGGGGGCTGCCCATTGGGCTGATTTTTGTGGGGATGCTGGTGGTCGTGTTAATGGTGCGTGCCCGCCGTAATGCCTCTGCAAAAGCCCTTAGCGCCGAAGAACGCGCCCGCCTAGATGCGCTGATCAACCGCGAGAGGTCCTCATGACACCGCTCTGGATAGCAATTGCGTTACTGTTACTGCCTACGCTATGGCTGTTAATAGCACCGATGCGTGGCGCCCGTAAGCTGAGTGATCAGCTACATCACTTTGAAGCTAACGATACCTCTGCTGAACAGAATGTGGCGATATTTAGACGCCGCTTAGCTTCCCTGGAAGCCGCCCGCGAACGCGGTGATATTGATGAAGCCCGTTTCGAAGAAGATCGGCTTGAGCTGGAGCGCAGCCTGCTGGACGACACGGTCGTTATTACTAAACGGCCGCTAAAAGCCGCGACTGCCGGTAAAGTTGTGGTGCCCGTGCTGATGGTGACGGTCGTCGTTGCAAGCGTGTTTTGGTACCAGCAGCACGGCGCTGAGGGCGATCTAACCCTATATGCTATTCAACAGGAGGTTAGAAACGACCCAGACGGCTCATTAGCCATGTATCTAGAACGCATGGAGGCCGAGGCCGCCCGTCAGCCTAATAACCCTAACGTGTGGAGCTTGCTCTTTCCGCTATACCGCGACTCAGGCCAGCCAGAACAAGCTGCCGCTGCCTTGGAGCGGTTAATCGAAATTGACGGCCGGATTCCGCCGCTGCTTGCCCAGTTAGCCCAGCTGCGATTCTTTATGGCCGAGCGTGAGCTGGTTCCAGAGGTTCAAGACTTAGTGGACGAAACCCTGGCGCAAGATCCGCGCCAGCCCACTGTGTTGGGTATCCTGGGCATTTATGCCTTTGATAACGGTGAATATGAAGCTGCTATTGATCACTGGCGCCGGGCTCTCGCTAATATTGAAGACCCCAATACAGCCTCTTCGCTGCGCGATGGTGTTCGCGTTGCCCAGCAGCGCTTAGGCATTGAGCCTGAAACAGCCAATGTAGAAGCCGCGCAAAGCCAGGGTATACGGGTAACCGTGTCGTTAGATGAGACCCTAGTGGGCAGTGTCGATGATGATGCGGCGGTGTTCATTACTGCACGGGATCGAGAAGGCGAGCTGCCGCCGCTAGCGGTGGTCAGTGCCCAGGTCTCTGAGCTGCCGATCACCGTGGTATTAGACGATACCGCTGCTATGTCGCCCGACGCGCAGATCTCCCAAGTGCGCGACGCGCGCCTGATGGTGCGTGTTTCGCCTTCTGGCCAGGCAACGCCTCAGCCAGGGGATTTGTTTGGTGACTTGGATAACGTTAGCGTAGGCCCAATTAGCGAAGATGAAGCGGCGAATGTCGTTATCAACCGCGTTTTTGAATAACCGCCACGTAAGTAGCTGCTAAGAAGGGTCGCAATGCGCTTAACCTCTATTCGTCTGGTTGGGTTTAAGTCCTTTGTTGACCCTGTCACCGTGCCCTTCGATGGCAATATGACGGCCATCGTTGGGCCAAACGGTTGTGGTAAATCCAATATCATTGATGCCGTGCGCTGGGTAATGGGGGAGTCCTCAGCGAAAACCCTGCGCGGTGAGTCAATGGCCGACGTTATCTTCAATGGCTCAACGGGTCGTAAGCCCATTGGTCAAGCGTCCATTGAGCTAAAGTTCGATAACCGTGATGGCGGCATGGGTGGCGTGTATGCCCAGTATTCAGAGATTGCCGTTAAGCGCCTAGTAACCCGAGATGGTCAATCCAACTACTTTTTTAATGGCCAGAAGTGCCGCCGTCGGGATATTGCGGATCTTTTCATGGGCACCGGCCTTGGCCCACGCTCCTACGCGATTATTGGTCAGGGAATGATTTCCCGGCTGATTGAAGCCCGGCCCGATGACTTGCGCGCTACGCTTGAAGAAGCCGCCGGTATTTCTAAGTACAAAGAGCGCCGCCGGGAAACTGAAAACCGCATGCGCCGTACTCAGGAAAACTTAGAGCGCCTGGATGATATTCGTGAAGAGCTGGATAAACAGCTGGAACGCCTTAAGCGTCAGGCAGAAGCGGCAAAACGCTATCAAGAACTCAAACAACAAGAGTACCGGCTAAAGGGCGAGCTTGCTCTATTGCGCGGTCGCACGCTGCGTATTGAGCAGTCCCATCAAGAAAGCCGCGTCCGCGAGTTGGAAATTGCCGTTGAAAAAGACGTTTTTGGCGTTCGCCAGTGCGAAACACGCCTTGAGCAAGCCCGTGAGCAGCACGATGAGCTGGCCGAGGTGCTTGACCGCCACCAGCAGCAGTTTTACGAAACCACTACGCGCATCGCCCGCCTAGAACAAGATCAAGCTCACCGTCGCAGCCGCGATGCGCAGCTAGCAAGCGATATCACCACCGCTCGTAGAGACCTGAGCGAACAGCGCCGGGTCAGCGAGGGCGACCAAGAACGCCTCGCGACAATCAACGCTCGCTTCGATGACCTACTGCCTGAACATGAAGCGCTTGAGGAGCAGCTGGAGATTCTTGAGCAAACCCTCGCTGACGCCTCCCCTGCGTTAGAAGCCGCCGAGCAGCAGTGGAGTGATGCCGAGAATCACTGGCGGGATGCCAGTCGTGAAGCCGACCGTAGCCAAGATCAGCTACGCAACTTAGAGCAGCGCATCACCCGCCTGCAAACGGAAAGCCAGCGGCGTCGGCAGCAGCAAGGGGAGTTGGCCGATGTCACCGTGCTACGTTCAGAACACGCCGAGTGTCAAGAGCAGCGTGACGAGGCGGAGCAGCGCAGCGGCGCATTTCAAGTTGAACGCGACCAGTGGCAGCAACGCTACAGCGATGCCAAAGCCGCCTACCAACAGGCTGTTCAGGCCCGCGACCAGCAGCGCGCCGAGTTAACGCAACGCCAAGGAGAGCTGGCTTCGCTTAATGCGTTAATTGAAGCTGCGTTGGCCGACCACGACCCAATGCTAGCGGATGTGTTAGCGGCCCATGACCTTACAGATGCCCCGCGCTTGGGAGAAGCCATTAGCGTCACCCAAGGGTGGGAGCGGGTGATCTCTTGGCTGCTTGAGCCGTGGCTAAATGCCCGCTTGGTCGCCACTGAGCAATTAAAAACCTTGCCTGAAGCGCTGGCGACTGACTGGTGTTTGATCGAACAAACGGCGTATTCACCGTCACTTCGCCACCGTCTAGATTCGCTGGTAACCGGCGCAGGTGCACTCGGCGAGTGGCTGGCACGTATTCACTATGCGGAAACCTCTCAAGACGCCGAGGCGCTGCTTGCGACCCTAGCACCGGGGGAGAGTGTGGTGAGCCGTGATGGGGTTTGGCGCGGACGTGGCTGGCTTCACCAGCAGGCCAATGGCGAAGGCGTGGATGCGCTTTTGGTAACCCGCCGCCGCTATGATGAGTTAGCCGCCCGTCGCGAGCAGGATGAAAAGGCGCTGGCACTGCTAGACGCGCAGTGTGACGCCGCTAGTGACACCATCGAAGCATTAGAGCATACCCGGGAGCAGCAGGCCTCAGAAGAGCGCGCTCATGCGGCGACGCTGCAGCAGTTAGCGGTTCAAGAGCAGCGCCTCGCCCAGCGGCTGGAGCATTTAGAGGGCCGTGCCAGCGAGCTTAACGATGAATTGGCACAGCTGCAGGAGGACGAGGCGGAACTAACGCTCACGCTAGAAGAGCAGCGTGCCCGCTGGCACAGTGCCATGGAGCAGTTAGAAGCCGCTGCTAACGCGCGTGAAGCTAGCGTTCAGCAGCGTAGTCGTCAGCGCGAGCAACGCGAGCAGCTCAACCAGCAGCACGCGCCCCTTAAAGCGCGCCAGCAGTCCCTAGCACTTGAGCGGGAAAGGCTAACTGCTGAACGCGATAGCCTACGTGCCCAGCAAGCCCGCAGTAGCGATAGTGAAGAGCGTCTGGCGCTGCGTATTGCCGAGTTAGAAGAAGCACGGGAAATGTTGGTAGAGCCGGTTGAACTTGCCGCCGAAGAACTTGAGGAGCTGCTTTATCAGCGCGAACAGCAAGAGCGACGCTTAAACGAGACTCGCCAAAAGGCCCAAGCCCTGGCTGAGCAACTGCGGAATGACGAGCTGGCCCGTCAGCAGCATGAACGTAACCTAGAGCAGAGCCGTGAGCAGCTGCAGCAGCGCCGCATGGAAGTGCAAGCGCTGGTGCTAAAGGCCGCTACCCAGGATGAACAGTTAGCCGAGCTTGGTCATGACGCAGAAACCCTTGCCGAACACTTGCCCCACGACGCCAGTGAAACCGCATGGCAGGAGCGTTTAGAGAGCACTACGGATAAAATTCGCCGCTTGGGCGCCATCAATCTTGCCGCCATTGAAGAGTACGACCAACAGGCTGAACGGCGTAACTACCTGGAAGCCCAACATGCCGAGTTAACCGAAGCGTTGGAAACGTTGGAGCGTGCGATTAAGCGTATTGATCAGGAAACCCGCGTACGCTTTAGGGAAACGTTTGAGCAGGTGAATACGGGGCTGCAAACGCTATTTCCGCGAGTATTTGGCGGCGGGGCTGCTTGGCTAACCTTAACCGGGGATGATCTTTTGGAAACCGGCGTGGCCATCATGGCCCGCCCGCCAGGCAAGAAAAACAGTACAATTCATCTTTTATCGGGGGGTGAAAAGGCGCTAACGGCGCTCTCCCTGGTCTTTGCGATTTTTCAGCTCAACCCGGCGCCGTTCTGTATGCTAGACGAGGTAGATGCCCCGCTGGACGACGCCAACGTTGGCCGTTATGCCAAGCTAGTCAAAGAGATGTCGGAAAGCGTGCAGTTTATCTACATTACCCACAATAAAATTGCCATGGAAGCTGCTGAGCGCCTGATGGGGGTAACGATGCAGGAGCCTGGGGTGTCGCGGCTAGTCTCGGTGGGGATTGATGAAGCCGCTGCACTGGTGGATTAGCATTTTCTCTGTACAGCTTTAACCACTAAGCGTCAGTGCATCACCGTACGCGAACAGAATCTTTTAGAGAAATTCGCAAGAAACAAAAATATTCACTAGCCTTACATTCAGCAATAGAAGCTGGGGTGATTCATCAGCGCTGAACACTGATCACTTTTGTTAAACTATTCAAACACCATGCTTCAAACGCCAGGGCAGTATCAGAAAAGTTAGATTCATACAGAATCAAGGATGTTGGATTTAAAGGCAGCTGGATTAACGAGTTAGAGGGACGAGCGGGCGGCCTTTCGCTTAGTGAATGAGCAAAGCCAAAGTGAAAAGATGCGGTACTTGATGTTAATAAGCACTAAAATTGCACTTTTCACGGTTGATACGGTCGGAAAATTGCCTTAAAAACATCTAATGCGTCGCACTAACGTAGAAAATAGCAAAAAGTGGCCCTTTTCGTAGCAATCGCGCTATGCTTGGTGATAATTAGTTACTATCCAAAAGGTTTCCGTCTTCAGGCATGGCGCCTTAGCAACCGGTTAAATGACCCATGGAATGCTCGACATGGAATTAAGAGAGTGGTTAATCATTCTAGGACTGGCGCTTGTTTCGCTTATCGTGGTCGACGGTGTGCGAAGACTCCAGCGTCAGCGTCGCGTCCCTCGACTGGACCAAGCAGTCAACGACTTACCGGCCGTTAAACCGGAGGAGTTCGATGACGATGCTAAAGAGGCCGAGATAAACTGGGAGTTACCCAACGGTGGCGCCAGGGTAGTTAAACCTGCTGACTACAGCGGGCTTGGAAAAAAGCCCAAGTTAGAGAGACAAGAGCATCCTGGGCCTTCCAAAGTGCTCAATGATTTTAAACACTCCTTTTCTAAAGCGATGCCTAAGCACAAATTTACGGCTAAGCAGAAAACTGCGTCTGTTCCACCTAAGACTGTATCTGCTCCACCTATTATCGAACCTCAGGCTAGCGCGCCCTCAACCCATGAGGTCAAGCACAGTGAGCAGCCAGCATTCGAGCAAGACCGTCGCGAGCCTAGCATGTCCATGGCCGATAACGACAGCCGGATGCCCTCAGCGACTGCTCAAGCAGCAACGATTCCTGAATCCATAATGCCTGAAAGCGTTGCTTCTGAACCAACTGTTTCTAAAACCACTGTCTCTGAACCAACGGTCTCTGAACCAACTGCTTCTGAAGCCATCATTGCTGATCAAAAACTAAAAAGTGAAAAAACCAAGGTAGAGCAAGCGCCGCCTCAGCCAGCTGCCCAAACTGCTGCGGCTAGCATTACCGCTACTGAACAGCCTGTTTCAGGTGTTGATACTCCATCTGCCACTCTTTCTACGGCAGAAGAAGCCCCCGCACAAACGGAGGCGCCAGAGCGCCAAGCAGAGCCAGAGCCCGTACTGCGTGCCGAGCCGGAAGATGCTGTGTTTGCCAAACACGCCTCTGATGCGCCTAAGCGCCGTCAGCTGCGCTCAGATACGGTGGGCGAACACGACGAGCTTGATGACGATGCCATTGATGAATACCGTCTGGTTGATTTTGAGGGTATTGGACGCTCCTTTAAACGCCGCTTGATTGAGCGCCGCAAGCAAAAAGCCATTAAGAAAGCTGAAAAAGCCAAGCGTGCCGAAGCATTAGCCAAACAGAAAGCTGAGCGCAAGGCCCTCGAAGCAGAGCAGCGCCGCGAGGCGAAAGAAGCCGCTGAAGCTGAAAAAGCCCGTATTGCCCAAGAGCGTGCAGAGGCCCGAGAAGCGGCGGCCAGCGCCGCGGAAGCTCAGCGAATTGCAATGCAGCAAGAAGCGCGTGAAGCTGCCGCTAGCTCTCCGGTGAGCCGCCATGATGAAGGACATTATCAAGGCCTCTCCGAGGGATATGCTAACGACTATTCCCAAGGTTACGACAGCGTCGATGAGTATGATGAATATGTAACCGATGCTTACACCGCCCAGGATCGCGTTGTACGTGCCCACCCAGCGCTTGAAAAGGCGTTACGCCACGACGTTAATGGCGCGCATGCCAAGGAAACGTTGACCAACGCCGATGAAATGGTCGTGATTAGCGTTCTATCACGTGATCTCGAAGGCTTTGATGGTGCCAAGCTACTTGAATTAATGATGGTATGCGGGCTGCGCTACAGCCGTGAAATGGGCGTTTTTCACCGGTTTGAAACGGAAAGCGCTGATAGTGAGCTGCAGTTCTCGATGGTTAACGTGCTTAAGCCCGGTACTTTCCCCATTGAGGAAATGGACGAGTTCGTTACCCCGGGTATTACGTTCCTGATGCCTCTACCCGGTGCGACGGATAGTTCCGCCGCTTTTGAGGCCATGGTGGAAACCGCTATGGTGTTGGTACGCCATATGGGCGGTGAGTTAAAAGATGAAAACCGCAGCGTGATGACCGCGCAAACCATTGAGTTTGCTCGCCAGCGAGTGCACGAGTTTGAGCGTCGCCACCGCCTGCACCGCCAATTGCAGGCACGTTAATCACCGCGTTGTTATAACACCCGCCTTCTACGAAGGCGGGTGTTTTTGTTATTAAACGTCTGTTTTACTTTGTATGCCGGAACCTCCTGAATGAGTCAGACTGACCCCCGTTTGCTTGAAGAAATTAGCCAGCTCCGCGCCGACCTAGATGATGCTAATTACCGCTACTACGTGTTGGACGAACCGAAACTGACCGATGCGGACTATGACCGAAAGCTTCAGCGCTTGACGCAACTAGAGGCTGAGCACCCTACGCTGATATCGCCAGATTCGCCCACCCAGCGTGTAGGTGCTGCACCGGCGGAGGGCTTTCCTGAAGTCGCCCATGCTATTCCCATGCTCTCATTGGATAATGCTTTTAGCCGTGATGATGTGGTGGCCTTTGCTGAACGGGTCGCCGAGCGCTTGGAGTGTGACGCAACAGAGATTGAGTTTAGCTGCGAGCCAAAGCTTGATGGCGCGGCGGTATCGCTAGTGTATGAGCAGGGCGTATTAGTGATTGGCGCCACCCGCGGGGATGGACGCACCGGGGAGGGAATTACCTCGAACTTGCGCACCCTGCGTTCTGTACCACTAAAACTGATAGGTAAAGACCTACCCGAGCTGTTGGAAGTGCGCGGCGAGGTGATTATGCGCCATGCGGGTTTTGAGGCGCTTAATGACCGTGCCAGGGATGAAGACAGTAAGGTGTTTGCCAACCCGCGCAACGCAGCCGCTGGCAGCTTACGCCAGCTTGACCCGCGTATTACCGCCACTCGCCCATTAGAGTTTCATGCTTATCAAGCGGCACGGTTGCAGCCTGATATGGGTGACACTACCCACAGTGCGCTGATGGCGCGACTATCGGTGCTTGGGTTTCGCACCAGCGCCGAGTTAAGCACTATGCGCGGCCCCCAGGCCGTCGCTGACTACTGCGAACAGCTAGGCGAAAAGCGTGATCAATTGGGCTATGACATTGATGGCGTTGTGATTAAGGTGAATGATCTTCGTCACCAGCGAGAGCTTGGCTTTGTGGCCCGTGCCCCGCGCTGGGCAGTAGCGTTTAAATTTCCTGCCCAGGAAGAGGTCACCACACTGAATGATGTAGAGTTTCAGGTGGGCCGCACCGGGGCTATTACGCCGGTCGCGCGGCTTGAGCCGGTTACGGTTGCCGGCGTAACGGTATCCAACGCGACACTGCATAACGCCGATGAGATCACCCGTCTGGGTGTGATGATTGGCGATACCGTCGCTATTCGCCGTGCAGGGGATGTTATTCCCCAGGTTGTGCGGGTGGATACCGATAAGCGACCGGCAGAAGCACGCACGATTACCTTTCCTGACCACTGCCCAGTGTGCGGCTCGGACATTGAACGCCTGGAAGGCGAAGCAGTTGCCCGCTGCTCGGGTGGGCTCTACTGCGCTGCCCAGCGCAAAGAAGCGCTAAAGCACTTCGCCAGCCGAAAGGCGCTGGATGTTGATGGGCTGGGTGAAAAGCTTATTGAGCAGTTAGTGGATCTAGACTGGGTGAAAACCCCGGCAGACTTGTTTCACCTGACGGCGGGGCAATTGCAAAGCCTGCCGCGCATGGGCGAGAAGTCGTCTACTAACTTGGTGAACGCGCTGGATAAGGCTAAAAATACTACCTTGGCGCGGTTTATTTACGCGTTGGGCATTCGTGAGGTGGGCGAGGCGACGGCGGCTAACGTGGCCAACCATTTTGGAACCTTGCAAGCGTTGCAAGACGCTGACCTCACTGCGCTAGAAGCAGTTAATGATGTGGGGCCTATTGTGGCAGCCCATATCCACACCTTCTTCCGCCAGCCCCATAACCTAGAGACCCTTCAAGCGCTGCTGGATGCCGGTATCACCTGGCAAGAGAGTGAAGTGACCCATGGGCCCACTCCCCTTGAAGGGCAAACCTGGGTGCTGACAGGTGCCATGGACACCATGACCCGGGACGAAGGTAAAGCGCGGCTGCAATTGCTGGGGGCTAAAGTGGCGGGCAGTGTCTCAAAGAAAACCAGCTGCTTAGTGGCCGGTGAGGCAGCAGGCAGCAAGTTAGCCAAAGCAGAGCAGCTGGGCGTTGAGGTCATTGATGAAGCGACGTTTATTGAGCGCCTAGCTGCCTGGGAGCAGAGCGAATGAGCCGATTTATCGAAGTGCCGGCGCGCATGCTGCCGCCGGAAACACTGAATGCCTTGTTGGAAGCGTTTGTCACCCGCCAGGGCTATGACACCACCGATACAACCGGCGAGGGTATGCACGGCTGGGTAGCCGAGGTGAAAAAACAGTTAGAGCGCCATGAACTGATTATTGCTCATGACCTGGAGCTGGAAATGACCGAAGTGATGACGCTCGCCCAATGGCGCTCCTTTGGGCGAGACCTAGCTGATGATGAGGAAGAGGGCGACTACTGAGCTCGCACCAGCGCGGTGATAATGCGCCGCCCAGGGTGCAGGTGATCTACCAGCGGTAACTCTAGCGGTAGCGGGTCGTCGCATACACTTGAGGCAATCACTTCGGCGCACAACGGGGCGCTGGCCAGCCCGCGAGAGCCATGGGCAGTGGAGATCCACAGTCCAGCGTAGTGCTCCCCGTTGATATTGGGCGCTTTTGAGGCATCTTTGCGCAGCACCGCGTAGTCGCGTTGCCAGGCAGCTGCCTTCGGCACTGGCCCTGCATAGGGGCTTTTATCTGGGCTTGCCGCGCGAACAGCAGCGCGGCCTCCCAGGGCGTCAGCACTTAACGCTAGGCCAGATGCTTCAAGCTCTGCGACCCACTCGGGTAGCGCCAGGCGCAGCTCGTCAATGTTGCGCTGGTGGTCGTCAGTGGTGACGTGGTGGGTGGCGTCATTGGGCACAAAGCTGGCGCCAAATGTCAAAACGCCTTCCAACGGTGGCGACACATAGCCACCGGCGCACACTACCCGCTTGGGGGCCTTTACTCCTTTGGGGAGGGGCAGTTCACTGACTTGGCCGCGTACCTGCTGCAATGGCAGTTCAGCGGTCTGTGCAAAACGGTTGGCAAGCGTCGCGTTGGCCACCACCACGTGATCAGCGCTGACGGAATTACCGCTAGCCATCTCAACCTGCCATTGGCTGCCTTCCTGGTGCAAAGCGGAGGCTTCCCCTTTATAGAGCGTGATATTGGCGTGTTCAAGCAGCTGCTCACACAACCGTTTGGGCTGAACCCAGCCCGCCTGGGGATAAAAAAGCCCGTGATCGGCTGATACCGGCACACCGCTGAGTTCGCTAAGTGCTTCTCTCTGGGCGGAAACCACGGTTTCTGGCAGTGGATGGCCGGCCATAAAGCGCTGTTGGCGAGCGGCCTCTTTGTCGCTTAAGGCTAACTGCACCACCCCGCAGGGCTGCCACAGAGGCATCTCAAGCGGCGTGCTGGAAACGAGCTGACTAAGCCAGCGCTGGCTGTAGAGCAATCCCGCAAAATAGAAGCGGCTTTGAGGGTTGGTTTCGGCGGCGAGTTTTACATACAACGCTCCCTGACGGTTGCCAGAGCCGCCTGCACCTGGGGCATCTCTTTCAATAACGGTCACTTTTAGCCCGCGTTTTGCCAGAGCCGCCGCCATGCTGCAACCGGCGATGCCGGCACCTATGACGACCACATGGTTAGCGGGCTTCGCCGCGGGGGGCGTGAACCATGGTGTTGATTGGCGGCGGGTGTCGCTAGGTGGCGTGTCGATAGAGCCTGCGAGCATTTCCCGTTTACGCCCAAACCCCGGCACCTTTTTCCAGTGAAACCCTGCTGCTTTTAAACCGCGTTTAACAATGCCTGCACAGGTGAACGTGGCAAAAGTAGCGCCCGGGCGAGAGCGGGCGGCCATGGCTTCAAACAACGCTGGCTGCCACATACCAGGGTTTTTAGAGGGCGCGAAGCCGTCTAAAAACCACGCGTCCACCAGGCCTGCTAATAGCGTCAGCCGTTCTGTGGTATCGCCAAAGTGCAGGTCTAGCGTGACACGCTCGCTAAGGTGTAATCGGTGGATACCGCTGACAGCCTCTGGCCATAGGGCACATAGCTGCTGTGAATAACGCGCGAGCGAAGGCCAGGCGCTTAACGCGCGGGTCAATGAGTCTCGGTCGAGGGGAAACATCTCTGTGGATAACAGATGCAGTCGCGCGTTGGCGGGTGCGTGCTGTTCAAAACAGGCCCAGGCGCAGAGCATATTTAACCCGGTGCCAAAGCCTGTTTCACCGATCACAAAGGCGCGGGTGTGCTGCCAAGTGGAAAAACGCTCGGGAAGATGATTGGCCCCTAAGAAGACGTGCTCGGTTTCCGCGCGGCCATCTTCCCGGGAAAAGTAGACATCACCGAAGGCATCCGAGTGGGGTGAGGCGTCGTTCCAGGAGAGCAACGGAACGCTTAACGCCGCAAGCGGGGGTAGGACAATGGGGCGTTGAACAGGGCGGTGGGTCACGCGGGTATCCGTGGTGATGAAGTAAATAATAAAAATTGGTTAAAAAATAACCAACTTGTTAATCGTGGCGCTATCGCTGGCTTATAGAAAAGCGTCCGCCGAGTTTTCACAGAGTTTTCCACAGGCTCTGTGAAAAAGACGTCGGTCCCTCCACACTCACTCTAATCGGTCAAGGCAAAACTTTCTTGAATGGCTTAACAATTACCTTGGCATACACCCCTGCAATGATATACGGGTCAGCGTCTGCCCAGGCTTGAGCGGCATCTAAGCTTTCAAACTCTGCGACCACTAAGCTGCCGCTAAAGCCGGCTTCACCTGGGTTTTCGGCATCAATGGCTGGATGGGGGCCTGCTAGCACCAAGCGGCCTTCATCGCGCAATGCCTCTAGCCGGGCGAGGTGGTCGGGTCGGGCCGCTAAGCGGCGCTCCAAGCTGTTAGATACATCTTCACTAATAATCGCGTATAGCATAGGTGTAACTCCTTGAATGCAAGAGGCGGTAGTTAAGCCGTAGGATTGACCGCCTCTACATTAGCGCGCACCATGGCGAGCGCCTGTGAACCGTTAACGGGGAAACAGGATGCCTGTTTGTGTATGACTCACCTATTCTGACAAACTCGCCACACGGCGTCATGCTTATGCCCCTACTTCCTGCAATTTCTTTGCCCCATGTGTTTGATGCCGACCAGCGTTACCCCGTGGATTTACACATGCACTCAACGGCGTCCGACGGCGCGCTTACCCCAACGGCGCTAGTAACGCTGTGCGCTGAGCGTGGGCTTAGCCACATGGCATTAACCGACCACGACACCATGGACGGCGTAGCCGAAGCGGCAGAAGCTGCTCAGCACGCAGGGCTATGCCTGGTACCTGGCTGTGAGTTATCCACCCGTTGGCAGGGAATTAATATTCATGTGGTGGCGCTTATGCCCGGCGGACTGCAGGGTTCTATGATAGAAGGGCTTGAACAGCAGCGCCTGGCACGCATACAGCGTGCCGAGGTGATTGCTGAGCGGCTGGAGAAAGCGGGGCTTGCCAATGCGCTTGAAAAAGCCCGGCAGCAGGCGGGTAGCGAGCGCCCCTTGGGTCGTCCTGATTTTGCCCGCGCACTGGTAGCCGAAGGCATGGTGCCTGACTGGGCGGGCGCGTTTAAGCGCTACCTAGGCAGCGGTAAAAAAGGCGATGTAAAAGCACTCTGGCCAGAAATTAGCGAGGCAGTAGGGTGGGTAGTAGCCTCGGGGGGCGTGGCGGTTCTCGCGCATCCGCTGCGCCACGGGCTAACTCGGCGCAAGCGCGGCCTGCTCATGGACACCTTCCAAGCAGCCGGTGGGCAGGGGGTAGAGCTGGTGAGCGGCCAGCAAAACCCTGACAGCACCCGTGACCTGGCACGCCAACTGGTCGAACGTGGCTTCTACGCCTCTATGGGAAGCGATTTTCACTTTCCCGGTAGCCACGCTGCCCCCGGTAGCATGAGTTTGATCCCCCGTACCGCTGCGCCGCCTATCTGGGAGCACCCGCGCCTCGCGCATCTGCGTGATGCGCCCAGTGGAATGCTGGCGCGTGGGTGACAAGCCTGCGAATCAGCTAAGCTGAACGGATCAAGCTAAAAAATACATAGCGAACATAGCCCTACCAGCAGGAGCAAGCGATGAGCCAATATTTCCAGATACACCCAGAAAATCCGCAAAAGCGTTTGATCGACCAAGCCATAGAAATCATTCGTAAAGGCGGTGTGGTCGCGTATCCGACGGACTCCGGCTATGCGCTGGGCTGCCACTTGGGCGAAAAAAAGGCGATTGAGAAAATCAAATGGCTGCGCTCTCTAGACGATAAACACAACTTTACGCTGGTGTGTTCGGATCTGTCTGAGATAGGCACCTACGCCAAGGTCGATAACGCCGTGTTTCGGCTGTTAAAAGCGCATACGCCTGGCCCCTATACCTTCATTCTGGATGCCACGACCGAAGTTCCGCGCCTATTACTGCACCCTAAGCGTCGTTCTATCGGGGTGCGCGTGCCGGACCACCGTATTACCCACGCCTTGTTAGCCGCGCTGGGCGAGCCGCTCATGAGCGTAACGCTTATCCCGGTCGGCGATGACCTGCCCATGAGCGACCCTGAAGAGATCCGCGAACGCTTTGGCGCCCATTTAGACGCCATTATCGACGGTGGTGCCTGTCATTTAGACCCCACCAGTGTGATCGACCTACGTGAGCTGCCGCCTAAAATCCTGCGCGAAGGCCGGGGCGATGTTTCGCCGTTTACGAGTTAATACCCTGCTAGCATTGATGACCAGCCCCCTGATGACGGGGGCTGTTTACGTTTACCTTCTGCATGTATCTATCATCCATCCAGAGCAGTGATAACAAGCGCATCAATAGTGCTTTCTTTGGCATGTCTCCTTTCTTATTTGAATGAGCAATAAAAATAAATTATGATGATAATGCTTAATGTCTATAATTAATTGTGATGAATGGTGTGGGGTTCCCCCGCGACTTGATAATCACCAATAACTGGAGATTGCTTAATGACGATATCTCGATACCGTAATGCTGCCACAGCAACGGCTTTCGCAAGCTTAGCGCTACTCCCGCTGTCGGGAAACGCTGTAGCCGATGACGCTAGTGCCTGTGAACAGACTGAATACGCCATGGGACTTCGTTACCAACAGCAATCCGCAGAAATAATTGCTTTACAGCGCCAAGGCTTCGAACTGGCGACCTATCGTCTGGAGAAACAGATTGAAGCGCATGGTGAAGGTGCCGACTTGGCCATCATTACCGATGTGGATGAGACCCTTATCGATAACAGTGCCCTATTAGTGCGCGATATGCAGGCCTGTCACGACTTCACTGTTTGGGATACTTGGCTGCATTGGGAGCGCGAAGGCGAGCCGCGTTTGATCCCAGGTGCCATGGAGTTCCTGAAGTTTGCCGATGAGCAGGGTGTGTCGATCTACTATGTATCGGATCGCTACCAAGAAAATAAAGCGGATACGCTGGCTACCATGGAAGCATTAGAGTTTCCCCAGGTATCTGACGAGCGAGTGATGTTGCTTGGCCCTCCGAAGACCGAGCGTCGCGCGATTGTCGAAGACAACCACACGCTTGTGATGCAGCTGGGCGATACGCTGCATGATTTCTCGGGTGACTTTGTCGACGCCAGCCTTGAAGAGCAGCGCGATCTGGTTAATGATCATGCAGAACGGTTTGGTAACGACTGGATTGTGTTCCCCAATGCGTCCTACGGAAATTGGAGCGGCGCGGAGCTTGAAGCTTGGCAAGCACCTTTTGAAGACGAGTAAGTTGTAGCTGCCCACTTGAAAGCTAGCCAGCTCGCTGAGAAGGCCCTAGTGCATGACTAGGGCCTTTTTTCGTTTTTGTGCTCTTTTTTCTTCTTGCGTGGATCTTCGCTCTCTTCGTCCAGCCATGTGCCGCAGCGCAAGCAGTAGCGGGCGCGCTTTTCGTGCCGGTCGTGGCCGCAGCCAGGGCAGGCTTCATCTGAATAACGATCCTCTCGAATAGAGCGTATTACCTGGGCCGAAAATACCCCTGTAGGTACGGCGATAATCGAGTACCCCAGCAGCATCAAAATCATAGTGATCGACTTGCCCAAGGGCGTGGCGGGCACAATGTCGCCGTAGCCTACGGTGGTCATGCTAACAATCGCCCAATAAATGGACATGGGGATGCTGGTAAAGCCTGCCTCTGGCGACTCAATGGTGTACATCAGCGCGGCAAACAGCGTAACAACCATCAGAATGCTGCTAAAAAACAGCAAAATCTGGCGTAGGCTACGTTTGAGCGCATCTATTAGCAGCCGCGCTTCGCCGACAAACTCCATTAAGCGTAAAATGCGGAAAATACGCAGCACACGCAGTAGCCGAACAATGACCAGCCCTTGAGCGCCGGGCACTAATAGCACTAGCCACGTGGGCAAAATGGCGATCAGGTCTATGATGCCGTAAAAACTTTTTAGATAGAGGGTTGGGCGTTCAAGGCAATAGATCCTCACTGCTAGCTCGATGGTAAATAGCAGGGTAAAGGCCCACTCCACATAGAAAAAAATAGCGCCATAGCGCGTGGCGTAGGCTTCCACGCTGTTTAGCAGTATTACCGCTACACTCATCAAAATGGCAATAATCAGCGCAAGATCAAATGCCTTGGCCCCCGGCGTATCCGACTCAAAAATAATATGGAAAAGCCGCGTGCGCAGCCCCTCTGCACCGGGGGTTAAATGAAAGCTCATCGTGTCATCCTGAAGTGGGCTTAATGCGTATCAGCGTAGCGGGGTTTGTGTCGACAAGCGATGGGCCAGCGTTAACGCGGCGTGGCCGTAAGCAGCACTCGGCTGCCCGTTGGCAGTAAGTGCATTGGGCAGCTGTTGGGCAATAGGGTGTAGGTTATCGTCCAGCTGAGGGTGAGTGGCCAGGGCATTCAAGGCCTGCTGGGCCGCTACTAAGTGCGTGTTTTGACCACTGTCGTGATAAGCATCTAGCGCCAGGGTAGCCCGGTGTAGCCACTGGGCGGGCGTGCTGGCATCCGGAAGCGGCCACTGGTTAGCGGCCAAGGCGTTACCCCGGGCAGCTTTGCTGCTGTCAGATGGCCGCAGCGGCACGCTTTCCGTAAGCGCTAGTGCCAGGGACCATAGCGCTTCTGGTTCGCCCGCTTTTAACTCCAGTTCTACCTCGCAAATCAATGCGTGGGCGCCGCCGCTGATAATTTCCCCCTCGTCCAATACCAGCTCAATATGGCTACCTTGCCACGTTAGCTGCCAGCTGTGACGGGTAAAGTCGGTATTTAACGTAGGGGTTAGTTGCTCAATAGCCCTTGCTAGTTCGCCTTGAAAGGGTGGAAGTTCAGCAAGAGCGGTAGCGTCCAGCTGCCGGTGGTTAAGCGCCCACTCCCACTCCTGGCGGCTTGATAGGCCTCCGCTGCCATGGCCTGCAGTTTTAACCGTTTGCAGCACGTGGCTATCTACTTGGCGCAGGCGTACGGCGATCTGGCTCCTGGCTAAATCACCGGCAGGCGTGTCGAAGTAGGTATTAACTAAATGCTGTTTTAATGGCGCCGCACCCACAACGGTCGCGTGGTTAAACAGCGCATCCACCTGTGTGGAAGGCAGTGCCAGCTTAAGCTCAACCTCATTAATGGCAGAATTGAGGTTTGAATTTTTCATGATATTAGCCACCTTAGCTGTGTGACGGTTTGGCGAGTTTCTAACGACATTATGAACTTTTTATGACGGGGGCAGGCGCACTCTTTATACTAGCGCCCGCCATTTCCAGGCACTCCGAAAACAGGCTAAAGGCTATATGGTTACCTCCAACCCTTTTTCCGCGATGTTTGGCCGCTCGCCATTCCAGCCGCTGTTGGCTCACATCGTCAAGGCTAATGAATGTGCCGATCAACTGTTGCCCTTCTTTGAGGCAACCCTTATCGGTGATTGGGAAACCGCGACCACGTTACGCGAAAACGTGACCCGGTTAGAGCACGATGCGGATATGCTCAAAACCGAGCTGCGGCTAAACCTTCCCAACACTATGTTCTTGCCCGTATCGCGCTCTGACCTGCTCGACTTGATCAGCGTACAGGACAAAATCGCTAATAAAGTACGCGACATTACCGGCATTATGCTGGGCCGTAAAATGCGCGTGCCCGATGAGCTAGCAGCGCCTATGCGCGAGTATATGGTCACCAGCGTGGCCTGTGTTGCCCAGGCACGCCAGGCGCTCGAAGAGCTTAAAGACCTGCTGGAGTCCGGGTTTGGGCGCAATGTTTCCGATGTCATGCAGAACATGATCCGTGAACTGCACACCCTCGAACACCAAGCGGATGGTCAACAAGTGGCGATTCGCCGCCGTTTGTTTGAACTGGAAAGCCAGTTGCCCCCCGTGGATGTGATCTTTCTCTACAAGATCATTGACTGGGTCGGCGAGCTATCCGATCGCGCCGAACGCGTGGGCAGTCGCCTACAGATTCTGACCGCTCGCTAAGGGGTTCTCATGCTGATTATTGCCCAGCACGGTGAAATTTTTATTATCCTAGCCTGTCTGTTTGGCTTCTTTATGGCGTGGGGCGTAGGTGCCAACGATGTGGCCAACGCCATGGGTACCTCGGTGGGGTCGAAAGCGATCACCATCAAGCAGGCCATCATCATTGCGGTTATTTTTGAATTTTTAGGCGCCTGGTTAGCTGGTGGGGAGGTGACCGCAACGATTCGCGGCGGCATGCTTGATCCGGTACTGCTTGAGGCAAACCCGCAACTATTGGTCTATGGCATGCTCTCCGCGCTACTGGCAGCAGCGATTTGGCTGATGATTGCCTCTGCTCGCGGCTGGCCGGTATCCACTACTCACTCCATTGTGGGTGCTATCGTCGGCTTTGGCGCAGTAGGTTTAGGTGTGGAAGCCGTAGCATGGGGCAAAGTGGGGCAGATTGCGTCCAGCTGGGTAGTCTCGCCCTTGTTGGCCGGTACCATTGGTTTTGTGCTGTTCAAGTCGGTTCATCACCTGATTTTTGAAAGTAACGATCCGTTTGCTGCCGCCAAACGCTATGTGCCGGGCTACATCTTCTTAGTGGGCTTTATTGTTTCCATGGTCACGCTCACTAAGGGGTTGACCCATGTCGGGCTGGATCTTTCGTTTGGTCAAAGCTTCCTTCTGTCGATCCTGATTGGTGTCGTCATTATGGGCTTGGGCGTGGTGATGCAGCGGCGTATCAAATACGAAAAAAACGCAAGCGACCACTTTGGTTATGCCAACGTTGAGCGGGTGTTTGGCGTGTTGATGATCTTTACCGCCTGTGCGATGGCCTTTGCCCACGGCTCTAACGATGTGGCGAATGCCGTTGGCCCGTTGGCGGCGGTGATTAGCGTGGTGCGTAGCGATGGTGTTATCGATAGTGCTGCGTTAGTCCCTTGGTGGGTGCTGGTGCTTGGTGGCGGTGGCATCGTCTTTGGTCTTGTCACCTACGGCCATAAAGTCATTGCCACCGTAGGTACTGGCATTACCGAGCTAACCCCCAGCCGTGGTTTTGCGGCCACGCTGGCGGCGGCTACCACGGTCGTACTGGCGTCCGGTACGGGCTTGCCGATTTCCACTACCCACACCTTGGTAGGGGCAATCCTTGGGGTGGGCTTAGCACGCGGTATGGCGGCTCTTAACCTGCGTGTGATTGGCACCATCGTGATGTCGTGGTTGATTACCCTGCCTGCAGGGGCAGGCTTAGCTATCCTGTTCTTCTTTATGTTTAAAGGCATGTTTGGCTAATGGGCGATTAGCCTGTACGGCGCGCTTTGGCATGGTGCCAGGGTAGGCTGAACCCCAGCGGCACCTTCTTTTCACAAGAAGGTGCCGCTGTTTTTTGTGCTCTGTTAAAGTAAGTGCGGTTATTTTTCTTTCACCTGCTGCCGGAGAGCGGCCCTTGGACACACGTTTCCCCTTTGTTGATTGGTTTCGCAATGCCTCCCCCTATATTAATGCGCACCGGGGACGAACCTTTGTCATCTTAATTGAGGGCGAAGCCATGGCGTCTGGCCGAGGGGAGCAGCTGATCCAGGATTTGGCGTTACTACATACCCTGGGCGTGCGGTTAGTGGTGGTGTTTGGTATACGCCCCCAGGTGCACGAGTCACTCCTCGCTGCCGGTGTTGAGCCAACCCGTGTCGATGGCCGCTGGGTAGCCGACCGCGCGGTAATGGCCCATGTCGAGCAGGTGGCCGCCCACCAGCGGCTATGGCTGGAAGCGCGGCTGTCACTTGGCCTGCCCAGCACGCCGCTGCACGGCGTGGAGCTTAGCGTGATTTCCGGCAACTTAGTGACTGCCAAGCCACTGGGCGTGCGTGAAGGGGTCGATTTTGACCACAGTGGCGAAGTACGCCGGGTGCGGGCCAGCGCCATTGAAGGACTGCTTGAAAAAGGCTCGCTGGTGTTGCTACCACCGTTGGGCTTCTCCAGTACCGGCGAAGTGTTTGATTTAGATGCCTCGGATGTGGCCCAGCATGCCGCCGTTGCCCTAAAGGCAGATAAGCTGATTTTACTGGGTGAATCTGAGGGGCTAGAAGACGAGCAGGGCGCGCTGCTGCGCCAGCTCTCCCCCGCAGAAGCCGAGCCTCGCCTGCAGCATGCGTTGCCGGGCAGCGAGTTGGCACGCCACTTAAACGCGGCCTGTACCGCTGCCCGGGAAGGTGTAGCTCGCACCCACTTACTTTCCTGGCGTAATCACGATGCGCTATTGGGGGAGCTGTTCACCCGTGACGGGGTGGGCACCATGATCACCCAACACCGCTACGAGCAGCTTCGCCCAGCCACGCTTAACGATGTAGCGGGCCTGCTTGAATTGCTAGAACCGTTAGAGCGTCGTGGCATGCTGGTGGCCCGCTCCCGGGAGCGGCTTGAGCATGAAATAGATGATTACATGGTGATCGAGCGGGACGGCATGGTGATTGGTTGCGCCGCGCTGCATGTTTTCCCCGGTACCACCGTGGGCGAAATGGCCTGCGTAGCGGTACACGGTAACTACCGGGGCGGCGAGCGGGGCGAGCGCTTAGTCGAGGCATTAGAGCGCCGTGCCCGCCAGCGTGGACTGGCAGAAATATTTGTGCTCACTACCCATACCGCCCACTGGTTTGTGGAGCGCGGCTTTCGCACGGCTAACCTAGATGACCTGCCGCCGTTAAAACGCGAAACCTATAACCACGCACGAAAATCCAAGGTGCTGGTAAAGTCGTTAAACGGGTAACGTTGACCAAGACGAAGCGGGTGAAAAACTGGATAATGGGCCGCAATTCGCCTGGCGCCTTATTTTAAATGCCAAGGCACACTCATTGCTCCGGACGCCCGCTCATGGAAATTAAAGTTAACTATCTCGATAACCTCCGCCTAGAGGCTAAGTTCGACGACTTCACGGTGATTTCTGACCAGCCGATTCGCTACAAAGGCGACGGCTCGGCCCCTGGCCCGTTTGACTACTTCCTGGCGTCTTCTGCCATGTGTGCCGCTTACTTTGTAAAGGTGTACTGCAACGCCCGGAATATCCCCACCGAGAACATCCGCCTTTCCCAGAACAATATCGTCGACCCGGAAGATCGCTATAAGCAGATTTTTAAAATCCAGGTCGAGCTGCCGGAAGATATCTCCGAAAAAGATCGCCAGGGCATTTTACGCTCCATTGACCGCTGCACCGTTAAGAAAGTGGTGCAAACCGGCCCCGAGTTCCAGATTGAAACAGTCGAAAATATCGATGAGGATGCCCAGGCACTGTTAATGGGCGCCCCGGAAGGCAGTACTACCTACATTCCGGGTAAAGACCTGCCGCTAGAACAGACCATCGCCAATATGAGTGCGATGCTGGCCGAGCTAGGCATGAAAATCGAGATCGCTTCCTGGCGTAATATTGTGCCCCACGTCTGGTCGCTGCATATTCGTGATGCTGCTTCGCCCATGTGCTTTACCAACGGCAAAGGCGCCACCAAAGAGAGCGCGCTGTGCTCGGCTCTGGGTGAGTTTATAGAGCGCCTGAGCTGCAACTTCTTCTATAACGACCAGTTCTTTGGTGAAGAGATTGCGGGCAGTGATTTTGTTCACTACCCCAATGAAAAGTGGTTCCAGCCGGGGCCTAACGATGAGCTGCCCAACGAAATCCTCGATGAGCACTGTCTGGCCATCTACAACCCAGAAGGTGAACTATGCGGGTCGCACCTGATTGATACTAACTCCGGCCGCGAAGACCGAGGCATTGTATCGCTGCCGTTTGTGCGCCAATCCGATGGTGAAACGGTCTACTTCCCCTCGAATCTCATCGAAAACCTTTATTTAAGCAATGGCATGAGCGCCGGTAATACGCTGGTAGAAGCCCAGGTGCAGTGCCTGTCGGAAATTTTTGAGCGGGCGGTAAAGCGGGAAATCCTTGAGCAGGAGCTAACCCTGCCCGACGTGCCCCAGGAGGTGCTTGCCAAGTACCCAGACATCTTGGAGGGCATTAACGCCCTGGAGGCTCAAGGCTTCCCAGTGCTGGTGAAAGATGCCTCCATGGGCGGTCAGTTCCCAGTGATGTGCGTGACGCTGATGAACCCACGTACCGGTGGCGTGTTTGCCTCTTTTGGTGCCCACCCAAGCTTTGAAATAGCCCTAGAGCGCAGCCTGACCGAGCTGCTCCAAGGCCGCAGCTTTGAAGGCCTGAATGACCTGCCGTTGCCGACGTTTAACTCCCAAACCGTGTCCGAGCCCAACAACTTTGTTGAGCACTTTATAGACTCTTTCGGCGTGGTGTCCTGGCGCTTCTTTAGCGCGACGCCTGATTTTGAGTTCAGCGAGTGGGACTTCTCAGGCAGCAACGAAGAGGAAGCCGCCACGCTGTTCGGTATTTTTGCAGAGCTAGATGCGGAAGTGTATATGGCGGTACACGAAGACCTGGGCGCGCCGGTCTGCCGTATTTTGGTGCCGGGCTACTCCGAGGTGTACCCCATTGAAGATTTGATTTGGGATAACACCAATAAGGCGCTGGATTACCGCGAAGATATTCTCAACCTGCATCGACTGGATGATGATCAGCTCACCGACTTGGTGGAGCGGCTGGAAGAGAGCCAGATGGATGACCACGCCGATATCATCACGCTGATTGGTATTGAGTTTGATGAGAACACCGTGTGGGGACAGCTGACGATTCTGGAGCTAAAGCTGCTGGTGTATCTGGCCCTGCAGCGCCATGAAGAAGCGTTGGACTGTGTGCAGATGTTCCTGCAGTACAACGACAACACCGTGGAGCGCGGCTTGTTCTATCAAGCGGTGAACGCGGTGCTGGAAATTGCGCTGGATGACGAGCTGGAGCTTAAAGACTACCTGCCCAATTTCCAGCGCATGTTTGGCGAGGCCACCATGGCGGCGGTGGTGGGCTCAGTCAGTGGCGAGGTTCGCTTCCACGGCCTCACGCCAACGAATATGCAGTTAGAAGGCCTAGAGCGCCATCAGCGCCTGATCGAAAGCTATAAAAAGCTTCATGCGGCTCGGGCGGCAAAGGCGAATAGCTAACCCGTTGGCTTTATCGTAATCAGCGCCATCTAGCGATCAACGGTGCGTCGCCTTACAAGACGCGCACCGTTTTGCTATTTGCTTGAAGAGACGCTGAGTTTTGTTACGGTCGCGAGTATTAACGCCATGCCAGCCATTTGCACAACGCCTAGCTGTTCGCTCAGTATCACGACGCCGAACAGGGTAGCCGTGATGGGTTCAACCATGGCAATCATGGAGGCGAGAGCAGCAGACGTATGGTTGATGCCTAGGATATAGAGTAGAAAGGAAAGGCCCGCGCCGAAAATACCCAGCGCCAAAAACAGCGGTACATCGGGTGTGCTCAACACGCTGATAGTTTGATTGATATCGGTTGGCACCAGTAGAACGATAGTCAGAACGGCAAAGGCAATAGAAAGTATCGCTTGGGGGCTGCCATGGGGAGCGGCATATTTAAAACCAAAAATGAATATGGCGTAGGAGAGCCCTGCCAGTAGCCCAGCACCGACCCCAAATAGCGATAGTTCGCTAGTGCCAATCTCATAAAGCTTGGTCAGCATAGTGATGCCCAGCATTACTAGAGCGATCGCCACCCACTTTCCAACCGTCGACCTTTCGAGCTTTAGTGCAAAGGAGATCAGGTAAACGAAGATTGGCGCGCAATACATCAAGGTAGCGGCAACTGCCACGTTACCGTGGTCAATACTGATGAAGTAGAAAGTGAAATTGCCTGCTACGCCAAGACCCGCGATAACCGACCAAAACCAAAGCTGCTTGTTTCTCAGGCCGCTGTGCTTTCGCTGAAGTAGTAGCCAGAGTATCGCGAAGAGAAGGCCGACAGCCCCACGGTAAAATGTAACAACAGAGGCATCCCACCCATCGTCTAAAAGAACGCCTGCAATTCCCCCTGATACCCCCCAAAAAAAAGCGGCGAGTACAATAAATATGCTGCCTTTACTTAGCATTACTTCTCCCATCATCCATGATGACGCCCAATAAACTGGCGTAGTAGACGCTTAACTATAGTCTAAAAAGCCTCTTCATAAGGCTCGGTTGAAAAATGAGGACGCAACTTTTTTAAAATGAGTATGGCAGCCATCTAAGCTGCCAGCATAGAACGTGGTTTACCGGGTGGCGGCCACTTCTACCTGGACAAACTGCATGTTTAACGATGAAGTCGCAGGATAGAGGTGCAGCTTTCATTAACGCTTGGCTAGTGCTTTTTTACTTTCCAAACTCGCCAGGTAAGCGTAGCGATAATAAGCGTGCCCAGCGGGACTAGCACGGTGGCGGCAACGTTGGGTTCGATATCTATTCCTAGCGCACTTAAACTTTCTAGCCCTAACTTCATTAAGCTGAAGATGTAGTAGCTGATCACTATGATCGAAAGCCCTTCAACCGCTTTCTGTATTTTAAGCTGGCTGCTGGCGCGAGCATCTAGGCTTTGCAAGATTTTGTAGTTTTGCCCTTCGATTTCTACCTGAGAGCGTGTGCGTAACAGGTCATTAAGTCGTGTGGCACTGGTGGCAAGGGTTTCAACGCGGCGGTTCATGGCGTCGCAATAGCGGGTGGCAGGCTCAAAGCGGCGCAATATAAACATGCCAAGTTGAGGATAATGGCCGACCCGTTCTTCGCGCATCTCACTGATACGGGCAAACACAATGCTGGAGTAAGCCTCTGTTGCGCTGAACCGCTGGCGGGTTTGTACGCCACAGCGCTCAAGCTTTGCCGAAAAGAGCGTTAAAGCGCTTAGCAATGGCTCCGCTGGCGACGTGTGTTGCTCGGCGTGTTGGTTAGAGAGCGTCGATAGTTCGGCCTCATAGTATTGAAGGTCGCTACTCAATGCTTTGGCTTCAGGCAGCGCAAGCATCGCCATCATTCGGTAGGTTTCAATATCAAATAGCCGTCTCGCCATTCGTCCTAGTCGGTAGTTGTCCAGACAGTCGTTGACCAGTAAAAAGCGGTTGATGTGCCGATCATCGAGGTTGAAATCGCTCCATACAGTGGCATCGTCGCCCCCTATCCGCGAGCCGGCGGGTTTATCTAAACCGTAGGCCTCAACACTGCCTGCCCAGCGGTTGGCGGTTTCTACGCGTAGTGTGCTGGCGCTGATAATTTGATCAGCATAGTCTGCCAAAACGCTATGTAAAAACTTGGGAGGCGTTGGCCATGTTTGCGGGTCGTCACTGTTTGCTTGCTTGATGGTCAGCGTAAAAAACTCAGTGTGGCGCTCCCATTTCACAGAGCACCCTTGGTAGCTGACAATCTGTTGCACTTGATCTGGGGAAACCGTGGTGCCTGTTGCATCCGCGAGACGAATAAGCAGCGCATCAACGTCATCGCCCTCAATTACAAAGGCGAAGTGATGTAGGCAAGCTGGGCCTTCAAAATAGATAGGGGGGCGGGCGTGGAGCTCGTTATGAAGCGCCGCATGTTGGTGGTGAATAGGGAGTTACTCAATATATTGTTATAGAAAAGTTATTCAGTGGCTTAGTTGGCGCTAAGCTGCCTAGCCAAAAAACCAGTAGCAGACTGCAATGGCCGTAAAAATACCAGCGGCATCGGCCACCAGGGCGCAGCCTAAGCCGTGACGAATACGGCGAATTCCAACGGCGCCGAAATAGACGGCGATAACGTAAAACGTGGTTTCAGTGCTGCCCTGCAGGGTGGCGGCCAGTAGCCCTGCAAAACTGTCGACGCCGAAGGTATCCATGGTTTCAATCATCATGGCGCGGGCGCCGCTGCCGGAAAGCGGCTTCACAAAGGCAGTGGGCAGCGCATCCACAAAGCGGGTGTCCCAGCCAACTCCTTCTACCAGCCAGCGCACGCCGCTTAGCCCGGCATCCAGTACGCCGCTGGCGCGCAGCACACCCACCGCCACCAGCATGGCGATTAGGTACGGCAGCAGGGTGACGGTAAAGCTGACGCCCTCTTTTGCGCCTTCAATAAAAGCGTCATACACCTTCACGCCCCGAAGCGCACCCACCACTAAGAACATAATCACAATACTGAAAAGTGTTAGGTTGCCCACGAGGGTGGAAGCTGCGGCTAACGCCTGTGCTGACATGCCCGCCAGCGTGGTAATTAAAAGCCCCAAGGCAAGTGCAGCAGCGAGTAAGTAGGCAAGCACAACAGGTTGCCAAAGCTTTAAGCGTTGCATTAACGCCACCGCCAGAAGCCCCGCTAGGCTAGAGGCGCTGGTGGCCAGCAAAATAGGTAAAAACACCAGTGTTGGCTCGTCTGCGCCCTGTTGAGCGCGGTACATAAAAATAGTAACCGGCAGCAGCGTGAGCGATGAGGTGTTCAGTACCAAAAATAGAATTTGCGCGTTACTGGCGGTCTCTTGACTGGGGTTAAGGCTTTGCAGCGAGTGCATGGCCTTGATACCAATGGGGGTCGCTGCATTATCCAAGCCCAGAATGTTAGCCGCAAAATTCATACTAATCAGCCCCATCGCAGGGTGGCCACGGGGTACGTCGGGCATTAGGCGGCAAAACAACGGGTCAAGCACACGCCCAAGAAGGCGAATCAGCCCTGCTTTTTCAGCAATAGAAAGAAACCCTAGCCACAGCGTCATGGTACCCAGCAGCACCAAAATGATATCGACGCTCACCCGCGCCATATCGAACAACGACTGCACAAGACGCGCAAATACTTCGCTGTCGCCACCCACTAACCACTGCCAGACAGATGCTGCAAAAGCAGCAATAAAAAAGCTTAACCAAATTCCATTTAGCATGAGGCGCGGGCATCCTGGGCATTGAAGCGATGGCGATTTAAACTGTCAGAGCTGCTTATCCTAACCAATACACGCTCATGGTTACTAACCGGATAGCGAAAGAAAAAACAGGATGAGCGGCGGGGAGAGCAGCGATAGGATAAAGCCGCTGACGACTGCCACGGGCACGCAGGCCACGCCGCCGTGTTGTTGGATAACGGGTAGAGTGAAGTCCATGGACGTCGCACCGCCGTAACCAATGGCCAGGGCGGTGTGGCGGTGAATGACCAGTGGAATCAGGATAAACGCCAGCAGCTCACGGGTAAGGTCGTTAAAAAACGCCACGCCGCCCATCAGTGGGCCAAGCTGGTCGCCAATTAAAATGGCTGAAAGTGAATACCAGCCAAAACCTGACGCCATGGCGAGGCCTTCGTTCCAACTCAACGAAAGCAGCGGAGCGGCCACCAAGCCCGCCAGCAGCGAGCTAAGCGCTAGCGTCACGGCAATGGCTAACCCCATGCGGTTGAGCAATATTTGCTTTAGTGGCATGCCTGAGTTGCGCAATTGGCAGCCAATCAATACCAGCAGCAGGTAGAGCACCCATTCAGCCAGTAAATCGGCTGTATCAAACAGCGCTTCACCTAGATAGGGGCCAAGCAACAGACCTACTATAACGCCTGCCACCACTACTGCGACTAGCAGCAGAGAACCCTGCATCGCGGCCAGTTTGCTGGTAGGGGCATTTTTTACCACCGGGGAGTTGCCCACTTTTAACCTTAAACGACATGACAGCCACCACAGCGCCGCTAAGTTAAACGCGGTGGTAATGCTGAATAGCAGCAGGGCATTGCCGCCCAAGCGTGAAAGTTGACTGGTAAGGTTTTCAAGCCCCGCCAAGCTGATGCCCATAAACAGCAGGATCAGATAAACCGAGCCACTCACGGCTCGGTTTATCTGATCAAGTAAGCGGGATGAGCGAATGCGGACTAAGTAACCCAGCACCAGGGGCAGTAGAACGATCAGTAATCCTGAGAGCATTTAGGGCGTATCTACCTCGGCGGGATTAAATTGCGTCATGGTGAGCTGCGTTTGCCGACGCCCCTCTTTTTCATACCGTGCCGACAGAATTAGCCCCGGCCACTCAGGGTGGAAGTTAATCTGTAAATGGCGGTCGGGCTTCTCCACATCGAAGAGTGTTACGCGGCGTGCTTCAAATTCACCTGCCGGAACGCTGACGGTGCCAGGCTCGGTCACGTAATACTGAAAATGCTCGTCGCGCCCGCGATGGTCGACAAACTCGATATCGCACGGGGCATTGGCTGTGCAGTTCTCGTGACCGGCTCGGCGTGAGAGATCGAACAGCGCAGCCTGACGATCAAGGGAGCTAATATCACTTTCGTCTAGCTGATAACTATCGCCTATTCCAAACAGCGAGTAGCTGCTGTTATAAAGCAGTGAGTGTGTCTCGTTATCATTTAATGTAAAGCGGCTGCGTTCTTGGCCCCTTGCCACTGCCACAGAAAAACGCATATCGCTGAGCCAGTGAAACCCTTCGTTGTTGAGGGTGTGGGTGATGGAAGCGCTCGGCCAGCCGCGAATTTCAAGCTGGTACTGAGCCTCAAAAGGCTGCGGCATGGGAAGTGGCTGGGTATCGGCATTAGGCGCGGTATCGGCGGCGGCAGAGCTATAAAAAGCCAAGCCGTACATTGCCAACATAATAGCAGCGCTGGTTAACTGGCTTTTAGTTAAACGTAGCGAAACGTTACGCAAAAGCTCATCCTCCATTGATAGTGTAGTCCTAAGAGTTGTTGACCAGCACTTGGTTCCCAGTACCAGTATAACGAGGGCGGCGGGCAGCGTCAGTAGCCTGCATCAGGATTAACAGTGGCAAGTTCTTCACCTGCTTCAAAAGCGCGAAGATACGAGATGACTTGGTCAATCGCGTCGTTTAACGGCGTGGGGCCGGCCATGTGGGGGGTGACGATAACCCGCGGATGCTGCCACAACGGGTTGTTGGCAGGTAGCGGCTCTTCACAGAAAACATCCAGCAGTGCACCGCGTAGATGCCCTGGCTTGCGATCTTTGCCAAGTGCGTCTAGTAGCGCCTGCTCGTCGATGAGGCTGCCCCGGCCAGGGTTAATCACACAGGCGCCTTGGGGGAGTTTTGCCAGTCGTTTAGCGTTGAGAATGCCGTGAGTCTCGGCGGTATCCGGCAGAATAGTCACGACGCACTGCACTTGGCTAAGCAGCCCATCAAGTCCTGCGTCACCGTGAAAGCACTCAACACCCGAAATCTGCTTTGCTGAACGGCTCCAGCCTAGTACTGGAAAACCTGCTTGCGAAAGGTGAGTGGCCACTAGGCTTCCAATCGCCCCTAGGCCCAGGATGCCAATTGGCCAGTGGGATTTCTCAGGCACCTGGTGAGGCTGCCACTCGGCATTAGGCTGCTGCTGGGCGTAGCGGTCCATACTGCGATAAAAATGCAGTGCGCCGTAAAGGGTGTAGTCGGCCATTAGCTCGCCCATGCCCGCGTCGCGTAATTTCACGATCGGCACACCGCTGGGTAGGCCAGGCGTTTTTAGCAGGTGATCCACTCCCGCGCCTAGGTTAATAATGCCCTTAAGCTGGGCTTGTTCCTGCAATAGGTGCGCCGGGGCTTTCCAGACTGCTAGGTAATCGGCATTAGCACGCGCTTCGGCGGGCGCGTCGCTCGTCAACACCGTTGCCTGGGGTAGCGCTTTCTCAATCGCCGCCTGCCACTGGGCGGCATCATCAATATGCACCACTATTTTCATATCGTTTCCTCTGGCTCATCGTCGTGTTTTATCAGCCTAACATGGTGAGCGCTAAAGGCTGATCTACGCGGGTATAGCGTATATCACCGTTCAGTATGCACTTTTTGTAATAAAGGCTTTGACCGGCAACCAAGGGTGAGTGCTAGTATCGGCTTAAGACGACATTGGCGGGCCTACTGCGGCGGTGGCCAGGTCGATCCTGTGGCCCAGCGCAGCGCCTATTATGGGCAGTGTGCTGGTTCTTAGTGATCTTTGATGGCGAGTTGCCCGATGACTGAGGTTTCCCTGCCTTTTACGCGCGAAGAGTATGCTACCCGCCTGTGGAAGGTGCGTGCAGAAATGGCTGGCCGTGGCATTGATGTGCTGATCGTCAGCGACCCTTCTAACATGGCGTGGCTAACCGGCTATGACGGCTGGTCCTTTTATGTTCACCAGTGCGTGCTGGTGGGCCTTGAAGGCGAGCCGGTATGGTTTGGCCGCCGGATGGATGCCAACGGTGCCCTGCGCACCTGTTGGATTCATCCTGATAACATCACCTACTACCCGGATTACTATGTTCAGAATCCGGATATGCACCCCATGGAGTATCTGGCTCAGTCGATCATGCCTGACCGTGGCTGGCATACCGGCGTGGTGGGCATGGAAATGGACAACTACTACTTCTCTGCCAAAGCGTATCAAAGCCTTTTGCGCGAACTGCCACATGCGCGCTTTATGGATGCCAACGCCCTGGTGAACTGGTGCCGAGCAATTAAGTCCCCACAAGAAGTCGCTTACATGCGTATCGCCGCCAAAATAGTGGAAGGTATGCATACGCGCATCTTGGAGGTGATCGAGCCGGGCCTTCCCAAGAGCAAGCTGGTATCGGAAATTTACCGCGTCGGTATCGAAGGGTTTATCGACGAAAATGGCAAAGTGTTTGGCGGTGACTACCCGGCCATTGTGCCTATGTTGCCCACCGGCAAAGACGCCGCCGCACCGCACCTTACCTGGGACGACACACCCTTTCGTAAAGGCGAAGGCACGTTTTTCGAAATTGCCGGGGTGTTTAAGCGCTACCACGCGCCGATGTCGCGCACGGTGTTTCTGGGAACACCGCCGGCGGATTTTATCCGTGCGGAGTCAGCCCTGTTGGAAGGCATTGAAGATGGCTTAGCCGTTGCCAAGCCTGGCAACCGCACGGCGGATATCGCCATGGCGCTGGGCGCGGCCATGGATAAATACGGTTTTGATCGGGGTGGTGCTCGCTGTGGTTACCCCATTGGTATTTCTTATCCGCCCGACTGGGGCGAGCGCACGATGAGCCTACGTCCCTCAGATGAAACCATCCTAAAACCTGGCATGACCTTTCACTTTATGCCCGGCCTATGGGAGGACGATTGGGGTCTGGAAATCACTGAAAGCATTCTTATTACTGATACCGGCTGTGAAACTCTGGCCAATTTTCCGCGCCAGCTGTTTGTTAAGTAGTGGGTTGTAAAAAATAAAAGGAACATGCAATGACCGATCAACTGAGTCAAAAGCGCCCTAGCCCTATCTCTGCCACCGTTGATTTTGATGCCGATGGGGTGCAACACGGTTTTTTAAAGCTGCCGATCTCTACCGATGAGTCGGCCTGGGGAGCGGTGATGATCCCTGTCACCGTGATTAAAAATGGCGAAGGCCCCACGGCGCTACTAACGGGCGGCAATCACGGCGATGAGTACGAAGGGATTACCTCGTTGCTTAAGCTTTCTGCATCGCTGAAAGCAGAAGAGGTGACTGGGCGGGTGATTATCGTTCCGTGCATGAATACGCCCGCGGTCATGGCAGGTAAGCGCACCTCGCCGATGGATAAAGGTAACCTTAACCGCAGTTTTCCCGGTGATCCGAACGGCAGTGTCACGCCACAAATTGCCGACTACTTTACCCGCGTGCTGGTCCCCATGAGCGATGTGGTACTCGATCTGCACTCCGGTGGCCGCACGCTGGATATCCTGCCGTTTGGCGCCTCTCATGTGCTGGATGATAAAGCGCAGCAGCAGTCTGCTCTTGAGGGTGCCAAAGCCTTTGGCGCGCCCTATGCCATGGTGATGTTTGAGCTGGACGCAGAGAAACTATTCGATACGGCCTGTGAACGCCAGGGCAAGGTATTTGTAGCCACCGAGCTAGGCGGTGGCGGTACCTCCACGCCGCAAAGCATTGCGATTGCCGAGCGCGGTGTGCGCAATTTCTTGATTCATTACGGCTTGGTCGCGGGTGAGGTGGAAATGCCCGAAGGCGGTCAGATGTATCTCGATATGCCGGATGCCAGCTGCTACGTACAGAGCCAACACTCCGGCGTACTGGAGTTGCTCGTCGCGTTGGGAGATGAGGTGAAAAACGGCCAAACCATTGCCCACGTATACGACATGACCCGTAGTGGCACGGCCCCGGTGGCCTATAAAGCGGAACGCGACGGTATTTTAATGGCCCGCCGCGCGCCTTCGTTAATCAATATGGGGGACACCCTTGCGGTGATCGCTGATGTTGTTGAACGTCTGGAGGCGTAGCGTCGGGCATGATGAAACTCGACCGTTATGATCTGAAAATACTCGACATCCTCTCCCGGGATGGGCGCATTACCAAGTCGAAACTTGCCGAGGCGATTAACCTCTCGGTAAGCCCCTGCTGGGAGCGGGTGAAACGGCTAGAAAAGGCGGGCGTGATTGAAGGCTATACGGCGCGCATCAATGCAGACGTATTGGTACCGCGTAACCCAGTGTGGGTGCAGATCGAACTCAAGCAGCATAACGCCGAAAGTTTCGCCCGCTTTGAAACGTTAGTCATGCAAACCCCAGAGGTTACTGAATGTGTGGCGGTGGGGGGAGGGGTCGATTACTTAGTCAAGTTTGAAGCTCGCACCATTGATAGCTACCAGCGCCTGATGGATAAGTGGTTAGTATCTGAGGCGGGTATTGAGCGTTACTTCACCTACATTGTGACAAAAACGGTTAAGCGCGAGCCCATTGGCATTGACGACACTGATATGCTCTAGTGTGCTATTCGCTAACTGCCGAAAAAAACCACGCAAAAACGCCTTTTCACAAAAAAAGTGCAGCGATAACTCCTCGTTTTCAAAAACACTTCGTGGCCACTCTCCTTTACCCTAGTTACATCGAATCAGCTCGGCGTTAGGTCGAGCGATTCACCTTTATTTTTATAATGGTTTGTCGTCCAACGTGGCTGCAGCCAGGGGAGGTGCCCATGACCACACTATCGACCACGCTCGCGAAACGCCTGGAAGATCCGCGTCTTTTCCGGCAGTACGCCTACGTTGACGGCAAGTGGACCCATGGCGAAGGTGGCCATGAAGAAGCCGTATATGACCCAGCGACTAACGAAGCCATTGGGCATATCCCGCTCCTGGAAGCTGAACAGATTACGGCCGCAGTGGATGCTGCAGAGGCTGCGTTTACCCACTGGCGTGCGCTGCGCGCTGATGAACGTTGCGAGCGGCTGCTCGCTTGGTACGACCTAATTCAAGCCAACCGTGAAGACCTCGCCACCATCATGACCCTAGAGCAGGGCAAGCCACTGCCCGACGCCCGTGGTGAGGTTCAGTATGGCGCTAGCTTTGTGCGCTGGTTCGCAGAAGAGGGCAAGCGTACCTATGGCGAAACCATTCCTAGCCACATTCCTAACGCCTCACTTGGCACCCTTAAAGAGCCGGTGGGTATTGCTGCAATGATTACGCCGTGGAACTTCCCGCTGGCGATGATTACCCGCAAAGCAGCGGCCGCGCTTGCTGCTGGCTGCCCGGTAATTGTCAAACCCGCCAACGAGACGCCGTTTTCGGCGCTGGCGCTAGCAGAGTTGTCCGAGCGAGCGGGTATTCCAGCCGGGATTTTCAACGTAGTGCTGGGCGACCCGGCGGAAGTCTCGAAAATTTTGTGTAGCGAGCCGCGTATTCGTGCGCTGTCGTTCACCGGCTCCACGCGTGTAGGGCGCCTATTAATTGAGCAGAGCGCTAATACCGTCAAGCGTCTTTCTCTGGAGCTGGGTGGCAACGCGCCGTTTATTGTTGGGCCAGATATGGACCCCAAACAAGCCGCCTATGCGGCCATCGACGCCAAGTTTCAAACCGCTGGGCAGGATTGCCTTGCCGCGAACCGTATTCTGGTTCATGAGTCGATTCACGATGAGTTCGTTGAGCATTTCAAGGAGCGCATGTTGGCCCTCACAGTGGGAAATGGCTTGCAGAGTGAAATTGACCTTGGCCCGCTCATTCATCGACAGGCGGTAGAAAAAGCGGCAGCCATTGTGGATGACGCCATCTCCAAAGGCGCTACCGTGAGCGGCGGCGACCAAAGCCAAGCGCCAGGTGAGAACTACTTTATGCCGGTTATGCTGACAGGCGTGACCCCCAAAATGAAAGTATGGCGTGAAGAGAACTTCGCCCCTGTGGCAGGCATTACTGCTTACAGCACCGACGACGAAGTGATTGAAATGGCTAACGACACCGAGTACGGCCTAGCGGCCTATATCTATACCCACGATATTCGCCGTATCTGGAAACTGATGCGCGCGCTGGAGTACGGCATGGTGAGTGTCAACTCGGTGAAAATGACGGGCCCGCCGGTGCCTTTTGGCGGTGTGAAGCAATCCGGCCTTGGCCGTGAGGGCGGCGCCACTGGTATCGATGAATATCTAGAAACGAAGTATTACTGCTTGGGTGCTTTGGGCTCAGTATCGGGTAGCTAACGACGGATCGCTCAGTCAGGCCTTTGCTCGCAGAGCAGCAGTTATTGCCTAAAAAAGTGCTTACTTATTAAAAATACCCTCCTCGCTGACCGGGGAGGTTTACCGTATAGAGAGAACGTTATGAGCTTGCATCAGGATCTGATCGAACGCGACCGCAAAGTTACGTTCCACGCTTCTACCCACCTGCGCGATTTTGCCCACGGCGATGCGCCGGGCCGCGTAATTACCGGCGGTAAAGGCATTAACATTGTGGATAAAGATGGCCGTGAGTTTATCGACGGCTTTGCGGGGCTTTACTGCGTCAATATTGGCTATGGTCGCACCGAAGTTGCGGAAGCGATCTACAAACAAGCCCTGGAACTCTCCTACTATCACACCTACGTGGGTCACTCCAACGAGCCACAAATTGAGCTTTCCGAGCGCATTTTGAAAATTGCCGGCATGAACATGTCCAAGGTCTACTATGGCATGTCCGGCTCGGACGCCAACGAAACCCAGCTTAAGATCGTGCGTTATTACAATAACGTGCTGGGCCGCCCGCAGAAGAAGAAGGTCATTTCACGCATGCGCGGCTACCACGGTTCAGGCATTGCCTCTGGCTCGCTGACCGGTCTGAAAGCATTTCACGACCATTTTGACCTGCCGATTGACACGATCCGCCATACCGAAGCGCCGCACTACTATCTGCGCGCCGCCGAGCAGCACGGTATGACTGAGCTGGAATTCTCCTCCTTCTGTGCCGATAAGCTCGAAGCGATGATTCTGGATGAAGGCCCGGATACCGTGGCCGCTTTTATCGGCGAGCCAGTACTGGGTACCGGCGGTATCGTGCCGCCGCCAGAAGGTTATTGGGAGGCCATCCAAGCCGTGCTGACGAAGTACGATGTGCTGCTGATTGCCGACGAAGTAGTGTGTGGCTTTGGACGCACCGGTTCCGATTTTGGCAGCCACCATTACAACATGAAGCCTGATTTGGTCACCATCGCCAAAGGCCTCACCAGTGCCTACCAACCGCTTTCCGGTGTGATTGTGGGTGACAAAGTATGGAAAGTGCTTGAGCAGGGCACCGGCGAGTTTGGCCCTATCGGCCACGGCTGGACCTACTCCGGCCACGCCCTAGGGTGTGCTGCTGGCCTTGCCAACCTGGACATTATCGAGCGTGAAAACCTCGTAGGTAACGCCGCTGAAACCGGCGCTTACTTCCAAGCTCAGCTGAAAACCGCCTTTGAAGGCCACCCCTTGCTGGGCGATGTGCGTGGTGTTGGCCTGATGGCAGCGCTGGAGTTCTCACCAGATGCCAAGCAGCGGCTGCACTTCGACCCAGCGCTGAAAGTTGGCCCCCGTGTCGCTGCGGCGGCAATGGAAGAAAGTTTGATAGCCCGTGCAATGCCACAAGGCGATATCCTGGGTTTTGCGCCGCCGCTGACCATTAACCGTAGCGAAGTTGATGAGATGATTGGCCGTACCAAACGTGCCATCGACCGTATTACCGATGAACTGGTGCGCTCGGGCGATCTTAAAACCGGCGAACAAAAAGCTGCCTTTACCGTTTAATAGGGCTGAACGCCGGTCAAACGCCGCTGTATATCACAGCGGCGTTTTTGTTTTTCAAACAGACAGCTATGCTAAATGCATGAGATAACGAGTCACAAGCACCAGGGCGGGAGTTACTATGCAACCGGTATTAGCATTTGATGTGTACGGTACGTTGATTGATACCCAGGGCGTAACGGTGGAGCTTGAAAAGCGCCTGCGCGATTCTGCAAAAGCAGGCGAGTTTTCCAAGCGCTGGCGGGAAAAACAGTTGGAATACAGCTTTCGCCGAGGACTAATGGGCGCTTACGTGCCGTTTTCAGAATGTACCCGTGAAGCATTGGTATTCACCGATCGTGCGATGCAAACGGGCCTTACCGATAATGACCAAGACCACTTGATGGCGATTTATGCGGAGTTGCCCGCGTTTCCTGATGTGGTGCCTGCACTTGACCAATTGCGCGATGCAGGTATTCGTTGCGTCGCATTTTCTAACGGTACTCATGAAGCGGTGACTAAACTACTTGCCCGGGCAGGCGTAGAAAGCCACATGGACGCGGTGGTTAGCGTCGATGATGTAAAACGCTTCAAGCCTGACCCCGCCGTGTATGCTTATTTACGTACCCGGCTAGAGATTCGGCCAGAGCATACCTGGCTGATTTCCAGCAACCCCTTTGACGTGATTGGAGCTACTCATGCAGGGCTGCGCAGCGCCTGGATAAGACGTCACGCTGACGCGCCCTTTGACCCTTGGGGCGGTGAACCTGACATGACGGTGTCTGATTTAGAGATCTTAGCTGAACGCATTATTCGATAGGTTGTGAACCCGGTTGCTGAAGCCGCATAATGACGCACGCTTAATGAATTAGGAAATTGACCATGTCGGAAAAAGTCTACTGTATCGCCAGCTTCAAACCCAAAGCCGGTAAAGAGGAAGCTGTCTTTAAAGCGCTGCAATCATTAGAGCCGAACACCCACCGGGAAGATGCATGTATTCACTACACCGTCACGCGTCAAATCGATAACCCTTTCGCTCAGGGCACCAGCTACCCCATCGTGTTCCATGAAATTTGGGCCAGCCGTGAAGAGTTTGAAGCTCACTGCCAGCGTAAAGAGATCCAGGATTTTTTCGCTGAGCATGTCGAATCTCCTGATGGCGATATTGAAGATGCCAACGTGTGCGTTTACACCGATGAGCCGTGGAATTTTGATGCTCCCAAGGTGTAAAAAGCGGCAAGAGTGTAGAATACGCCCATGACACACACGAAAAAATGGAGCCAACATGACTGAAAAGAAAATGAACGTCGAAAGCTTTAACCTGGATCATACCAAGGTAAAAGCGCCTTACGTCCGCTTGGCCGATATTAAAGAAGGCCAGCACGGTGACCGTATCCATAAATACGACCTGCGCATCTGCCAGCCTAATAAAGAGCACATGGACATGCCCGCGCTTCACTCTTTGGAGCATTTAATGGCTGAGCTGTCGCGCAATCACACGGATAAAGTGGTTGATATTAGCCCGATGGGCTGCCAAACCGGCTTTTATATCGCGATGATCAACCACGATGATTATGACGGAGTGATCGACATCATTGAGCAAACGCTCAATGATGTGCTGAATGCCACTGAAGTACCCGCTTGCAATGAGCTGCAGTGCGGCTGGGCCGCCAGCCATAGTTTGGAAGGTGCGCAGGAACTTGCCCGCAATCTGCTGGCTAAGCGCAATGAATGGACAAACGTATTCGCGTAAGCTAAGCGAATACATATGTCATTACACGAATGCCTCCGTGCTCTATGTAACTGCACGGGGGCGTTTTTGTAAGTGATTGTTGATAACAATTGGAAACGCAATAGTTGTTGTTAACATAATACTTTTTGGCTAGTTTAAGTTATTAAAAGTCTGTATTTTTAAAATATTCGATACTCCATATTCGATACTCCATATTCGATACCCCATCACTGATAATTAAAACGACACGGGGAATAACAATGCATACCCTCTACCAAAGTAAAAATCCATCCGCAAAAGTGTTACAAAACCTTATCAAGCATGAGTACGAGCTTTGCATCTACGCTAAAAATTTACCGTGCACACTAGCGGCTGAGGTAGTAGGGCTAAGCCTGGATGGTGGACAGCTATTGTTAAAGGTAGAGACACAGGGAGATAAGATAGAGGACTATTTAGATGAAGAGTGCATTAATTTTGACATTGAGGCCCTTCACCTCTATGAAGCCAGTGATAAGAATAGAACGCTAAGACGTGACGCGTACAGTATTAGCAATGTACCTGCAGTGGCGACAAAGCTAAATGCCGGTATCTATCAGTTAAAATGCACACTGCCTGCGTCTGTTTTTTTAGTGGAGCACCGTGGCACTGCCAGAATCCCCTTTATTTTAGGGATGAGCGCAAGGGTGAGTATTGAAATTTATACTAACGGTTTGGTAGTAAATGGTTCTTTGCGCAATATTTCAGTAGGTGGCTGCCTAGTGGAGATTAGTATTGAGGATAGTAATGCGCTAACTGTTGGTCACCTGTTGCCCGGGGTCACCATAGAGTTTCCAAACGGTACTAACTTTCGCGCAAAAGCGTTATTGCGCCATATACGGCCTTTTGGGCACCATGGCTATGCCGCGCTAGGTATACAGTTTGAAGGGCTAGACCCACAGCAGACAGAAGAGATTTTTCACCTGGTTTCCGAGGTAGAGCGCGAGGCTGCTTATCGTTCAGGTATTAATGAAAAAATAGTCAGTCATTCGTATCTTTTTCTACCCGGTACAAAACAGAAAACGATTCTCCGTCGTGAGGAGCAAAGCCTGGAAAAGCGCAAACGTCAATCGCCTATACAACGCGGTGTTTTGGAGTTAGCACATCAGCTTCAGTATGCACTGATGTATATTAAAAGCCGTGAACACTTCCCTGAAAAAACACTCTATGACTGTGTTGAAACGGTGCTTTATTTTGTCAGGCAAGATAGAAAAACAGCGCTGTATTCGCTCTCCTTTTTGCACAATGAGCCGGGCTGGGTAAGGCACGCCATACGTGTGGCCACGCAAACCGCTGATATGATGCTATTAAGGGACGCCTATTCAATCAGCATTAGGGAAGTGGTGCTAGGCGCTTTGTTGCATACCATGGGTAAGCCCTTAATGGTGAGCGAAGAGCTACCCTCTTTAAAAGAGAGCATGAACGCACGTCAGAAGCTTCTTTTAAAGCAGCATGTTAATGTTCTGATAGAAAAGCTAACAGCACTAAAGTGGGTGCCTAGTGAGATATGTGAAGATGTAATATTGAATGCTAACGAGCGGCTGGATGGCACGGGCTACCCACGAGGCTTGAAAGATGAGCAGTTAACAGAAGTGGTTAAGCTTGTATCAATTATTAAGGCGGTTGATAAGCTGACCCATGTGCGCAATGGAATTCAACCCCGTACGCCTCTAGATGCCTACCGCATAGTTAATGAGCAGCATGGTAGCTATGATAAGGCGATATTGGTTGAGTATATTCAGTGCTATGGCCTTTATCCTATTGGTAGCTTGGCGAAATTTTCAGGTGGCTTTTTAGCATGGATAATGGATGTTGATAATAAAGGTATGCCGGTGAAAGTCGATGTGGTTAAAAACTTGGCCTTTAGGGATACAAATATCGATACTATTTTAGACGTGAACGACTTTGGTCAAATCGGTAGGCTGGAGGGCATTGTCGATCCGGATGATTATGGTATTCAGTTTGCAAAAATGTAACCGCGATAGATGAGTTGGCCTGTTTTTAAATGCTCTATATAAATGCCCTACAGGGCAGGGCGTGTTAAAAACCACTGTATCCAGTTATGTGTTGTATCAGTGTGACTTTAACCATTTTGCCATAAACTCATCAGCAGGCAGGGGTTTGTCGTACAAATAGCCTTGTCCCTCTTGGCAGCCCATCTCACGTAGGGCTGTGGCCAGCTCGCAAGACTCCACCCCCTCAGCAACCGTGACCATGCCCAGGCTATGGGCCATCACAATAATTGTCTCCACAATAGTGCGGTCGTGATGGTTGTTTAGCATGTCGAGAATAAACGACATATCAATTTTGAGCTTATCGGCTGAAAAGCGCTTTAGGTACGCCAGCGATGAGTAGCCTGTGCCGAAATCATCAATGGCTAGGCCGTAGCCAGCCTCTTTTAGAGCTTGAGTTATCGCCACGGCTTCCTCGGGGGCTTCCATAAAGCCACTCTCAGTCAGTTCAAGGCAAATTTGAGAGGGCAAGACGCCATGGGCAATACATTTACGCTGTAGGTTGTCGATAAGCCGGGAGTCTTCAAAGTGGCGAGACGCAATGTTGATGGCTATTTTTCCGGGCATGGTGAGCCCTTCAGACTGCCAAGCGGCCAACTGGCGAAAAACGTCGTTGATGACCCAGTTGCCCAGTGGAATGATAAGGCCGCGTTCTTCTGCCAAGGGTATAAACTCATTCGGGCCAACAAACCCCAGCACGGGGTCGTACCAGCGACAAAGGGCTTCTGCACCGGTTAACAGGCCGGTTTTGAAGTCAATTTGCGGTTGATAATGAAGGCTTAATGACCCGTTGACTAGCGCTTCAGAGAGCCGCTTTGCCATATCCAATCGCGAAGCAAGTGCAACCCCCATCTGTGCTTCAAAAAAGAGATAAGGTAGTTTTTGCTGCTTGGCTTGGTACATGGCAATATCAGCGTGCTTCAGTAGTTCCCGGGCACTCTCTGCATCGTCTGGGTATAGCGCAACGCCAATACTCACTTCTAGCTCAAAACTCTGACCATCGATGACCAGAGGGTTCGCCAGTGCATGCAGCAAGCACTCTGCCGTGTGAATAAGTGAGCGTTGAGTGCTTGGTTCGATGAGCACCACAAATTCATCGCCCCCCAAGCGAGCGAGATACTCATTGCCCGTAAGGGATCGCTGGAAGGCCGCCGCCACCGCCTTTAAAACCTTATCGCCAACATCGTGCCCTTGGGTATCGTTAATCTCTTTGAAGTGGTTAAGGTCGAGCAGCATTAAGCCAAGGCCGTGGTCTTGTTCTACCGCATGATCAAAGCCACTTTCCAGGCGCCGTATGAATGCAGTGCGGTTAGGTAAGCCGGTACCTGGGTCGTAAAAAGCGAGTTGGCGAATATGTGCTTCATCTTTTTGGCGCGCCAGCTCTGCGGCAACGCCCGAGGCGAAAATCTGTAACACGCTGGAAACTAACTCGGTGTCGTGTAGCGGTTCTCTGTACATTACGCCTAACAACCCAATCGCCTTGCCCTCATTATTATCTAACCGTCGGCCTGCGTAGGCACGCACCCAGTACAGTGCATCACGCCCCTCCACGGGAAGTGATGACCCAGCACCGTCAGCCACAATACACTCACTATTAGCTAACACTTCTGCACAGGGAGAACCTGGTAGAGTGTAGGTAAAATTAGGCTGCCGCTCCCCATCAATCACGACTGCCAGCGTATCAGCCCGATTGGGGTCGCTGGTATTAAGCTGAGCAATAAACGCTAAGTCTGCGCTTAGCGCATCTGCCATATGGTGAGTTAGCTGATCGAGAAACTCCTCCCCTGTGCGTGCAGAAACAGCCAGGGTGATTTTTAATACCGCGCGCTGAATGCGTTGCTGAGCCGCTTTACTGCGTAGCGTATCAATACCAAAGGCGACGTTACCTGCTAGTGCATTAAGTAGCTGTAACTCATCGTCGTCGAAGGGTTGAGTATCAGGCTTATAAAGTGCCAGCACGCCATAACATTGGTCGTGGCACTCAAGGGGGAGGCACACGACGCTGCGTAGATGGCAGGCTAACGCAATGTCTTTTTGCGAGCTAAAAGCAGGGTGGTTTGCAATATCAGCAAGCTGTATAGGTGTGCAGCAGCCTACCTCGGTGTGCTCCAGGTGCGGAGAAGCCGCATAAAACTCCCCGAACGCTGCCACAATAGTCGCTATGTGGTCGTGTGCCTTGCCTGCAGCTGCTTGAGGGGCGATTACATGCCTATTGCCCGGCTGTGAATAGCCGATCCAAGCCATCGAAAACCCACCAACCTCAACGGCCTGCTGACAAACTGTGTCTAATAATGCCTGTTCACTACTGGCTTGGGTAATCACTTTGTGGCTATGGCTAAGTAGCTTTAAGGCGTGCCTTTTGTAGAGCGTGCGCTGCTGCTGGCGCCGCTTTTTTTCAAGCCGGGTAATCTCCGCCCCGATACTCACCGACGCCATGCGTAGTACTTCCGCCGAGTAACGTGAGTCTTCAATAGCGCTGGGGCTGGCGTTAGCGGCTGCTACAAACCCAATGGACCCTCTTTCAGAATGAGCTGCCGAGGGTAGGGTGAAGGGTACGCTTAAATAATCATCAACATTTAGTGTAGGGAGCAGCAGGTTGTGGGGGAAGTGTTGCGCGGCGTTTGGGTGAATATTTAAATTGACTGTGTTGTTGGTAGCGCTTGGAGGCACATCTTTTAAAGAAAACGTGACGTTATTAAGTAAACTTCCTTTAGACCACATTGCTAGCGTGGTGGCCTGTTGATGCTTATCAATACGAGCAATTATTAAATGGTCGACTGCTAACAACGCACCAAGCGCCGCTGCGACTTTTTCAAAGTAGGCTTCGCCATGCGCTTCAGAGAGCACGTCGGCAAGGCGATGGAAAATGTTAGCGTCTGAAACCTGGCAATTCATTGATTTTCCTAAATAACTGCCGCTAGCAGAAATGGTTTGGCGTAAGGTTATTGGAAGTTTTCTAGCGAGGCTTGGAGAATGAATTTTATGAATAAATAGCCTGCGTAAATTTTGAACAGTACGAAAGTTGATTTTAAAACTAGAGTTGTTTAAACAATTCACTGCTTGATGTTCATAAATATAAATTATAAATTATAAATTAGAA